>NZ_JBNFOF010000023.1:0-25119 GCF_057364645.1 Janibacter sp. CFPM2_SD2 | reverse complement strand
CGACCGCGCTCGCGGGCATCGACCACGCGTCGATGGCCGTCATCGACGATCGCCCTGCCCGCGGCGGCGGCACCCGCACTGCCGGGCAGCGGCTTCCTCGTGCCCGCGGTCGACGGCCGCACGATCAAGGCGAGCACCTTCTCCGCGAGCAAGTGGGCGTGGGTGCGCGAGGCCAGCGACGAGGTCGTCCTGCTGCGCGCCTCCGCCGGTCGTGCGGGGGAGGTCGCGGCCCTGCAGCGCGACGACGACGAGCTCGTCGCCGTTGCGCTCTCCGAGATCGGCCAGGCCCTCGGTGCACCGTTGCCGGCGCCGTCGACCACCACGTGCAGCGGTGGGGCGGCGGGCTGCGCAGTACGACTCGGCACACTGAGCGGGTCGCCGCCGTGCGCGCGGCGGTCGCCGAGCTGCCCGGGATCGAGGTCACGGGCGCGGCCTACGACGGTGTGGGCATCGGTGCGGTCCTCACCGGGGCCGCCGCCACGGCCACCACGATCCTCGACGCACTTCCCCCTTCGTCCACCCCTCGACAGGAGCCCCGATGACCACCAGGCCCGTCCCCGCCAAGCCCTCCCGCGAGCAGCTCGAGGCGATCAACAGCAGCGTGCACTACGCGATGTTCTCCGCCTTCGCGCTCGTCACGCCGATCGGCGACGACGACCGCGCGGCGATCACGCGCGAGGTGGAGGAGCTCTTCGCGGAGCTCACCGAGGACGGCGTGCGCATCCGCGGTGTCTACGACGTGGCCGGGCTGCGCGCCGACGCCGACGTGCTCGTGTGGTGGCACGCCGACGACATCGAGCAGCTGCAGGACGCCTACAAGCGACTGCTGCGCACCGAGCTCGGCGCGCACCTCGACCCGGTGTGGTCCAACGCCGCCGTCCACCGTCAGGCGGAGTTCAACCGCAGCCACGTGCCGGCCTTCCTCGCGGGGGAGGAGCCGCGCGACTACGTGTGCGTCTACCCCTTCGTGCGCTCCTTCGACTGGTACGTCATCGACGAGAAGGAGCGGCGCACGATGCTCGCCGAGCACGGCGCGATGGCCCGCGACTTCCCCGACGTGCGCGCCAACACGATCCCCGCCTTCGCCCTGGGCGACTACGAGTGGATCCTCGCCTTCGAGGCCGACGAGCTGCACCGCATCGTCGACCTCATGCGCGAGCTGCGCGCCTCCAAGGCCCGCCTGCACGTGCGTGAGGAGATCCCCTTCTTCACCGGCCCGCGGGTGAGCGTCGAGGCGCTCGTCGCCGGCCTGCGCTGACGACATGCCTCGGGGCACCGATGGTGGGCCCCGCCGGAGAGGCTCGAGCCCCGCTGCGTGGGCCGGAGCGTCATCGAGATCGAGTTGATGCAGTAGCGCTGGTCGGTCGGGGTGTCGTAGCCCTCGCCCTCGAAGACGTGGCCCATGTGGCTGCCGCAGTTTGCGCAGCGGACCTCGACGCGGGGGCGGCCGGGGAGGGAGTCGTCCTGGATGTACTCGACCCGGTCCTCGGCGAGCGGGGTGTAGAAGCTCGGCCAGCCGCAGTGGCTGTCGAACTTCGTGTCCGAGGTGAAGAGCTCGGTGCCGCAGGCGCGGCAGGCGTAGACGCCCTCGGTCTTGGTGTCGGTGTACTCACCGGTGAAGGGCCGCTCGGTCCCGGCGGCCCGCAGGACGGAGAACTCGTCGGCCGACAGCTCCTCGCGCCACTGCTCGTCGGACTTGGTGACCGCGTAGTCGCGGCCGGTGGGCTCCATCATCGTCTGGCTCCTCGTCGATCGGTCTGCTCATCATGCAACGCGACGGCCCCCGGAAATCATCCGGGGGCCGTCGCACGCCGTGGTGGGCGAAGGGAGGTCAGCTCACTTCTTCAGGTCGAGGTGGACGACCTGCGGGTCGTGGTCGCTGTCTTGGTCGGCGAAGGGTGAGTTGGTGTGGACGATGTCGTAGGTGAAGGCCGGCCGCTGGCCCTTGCCGGGACGGAAGGGGCCGACCTTCGTGTCGAGCGTCGCCAGGGCCGGCGAGACGAAGATGTGGTCGAGCACCTGGCTGTTGCCCTCGTAGACATAGGTCCACCGCTCCGACTCCGGCAGGGTGCGCGGCAGGTCGGTCAGGGCCTTCGACCCGGAGCCCTCGACGATGTCGGCGAGGATGTCGCTCGTCTCGCTGAACTCGAAGTCGTTGACGTCGCCGGCGACGACGAACTTCGCCTGCGGGTCGGCCGCGAGCAGGTCGTCGGCGAAGGCGCGCACCTCACGGGCCTGCTCGTGGCGGGCGTCCTCGCTCGAGCGCACCGGCTGCTGCCAGCGACCGAAGAGCGGGTCGTCGCCCCCCTTCGAGCTGAAATGGACCGCGGCGACGAAGACCCGCTCACCGCGGTAGCGGTACTCGCCGACGAGCGGCTTGCGCGAGTCGTCGAAGGCCGCCGACGAGGGGGCGATGCGACCGGGCGACTCGGTGAGGTGGGCGCCCTTCTTGTCCGCGACCACGTCGGTGGCGTGGTCGGCGGCACCCGAGCTGCGCTCGACGAAATCGATGTCGCGGTCGGTGCGGTGGAGCAGGACGTTGCGGATGTTGCCGCCGGGCTGACCGCCGTCGGTCTTGTCCTGCGGGTCGACCCAGTGGGCCTCGTAGGTGGGTCCGCCCGCGGACTCGATGGCGGCGATGAGCTTGTCGGTCGTCGCGCTGGAGTCGACGGTGCCGTCGTCGGTGGGCCCGCTGTTGTCCTGGACCTCCTCGACGGCGATGACGTCGGGGCTGCGCAGGTTGGTGACGACCTGACCGGCGAGCCGGTCGAACTTGCTCTGGTCGTTGCTCGGCGCGAGGTTCTCGACGTTGAAGGAGGCGACGGACAGCTCGCGGTCGTGCTGCGGCTGGGTCACCTCACGCTCGAGCCCGCCGCCCTCGACGGTCGGGACCTGCGTCGCCAGCAGCTTGAAGTTGGCGAAGGAGTAGTCGAGCGGGCCGGCGACCAGACCGGGCAGGCGGTCGCGCACGTCGGCGTCGGGCAGCGAGCCGCTCGGCAGCAGCACGTCGTCGACGAGCACCCGCATCGCATTGGGCTGGTCGTAACCGCCGTAGACGACACCACCGGCCGACGAGCGGGTCGCCTCGACCTGCGATCCGGGGACGACGGGGATCTCGTAGCCGGTCGGCCCGACGACCTGCGCGTCACGGACGGCGACCTGCATGCCCTCCATCGACTCGTAGAAGTCGATCGCGTCGCGGTCCGGGCGGAAGCCAGCCTCGGCGTACTCGACGCTCTTGGGGTCCTCTGCGTCGATGGTCTGCTGCGGCGCGGTGCGGTCCTCGCCGAGGACGACCGGCTCGGGCACCTCGCCGGAGCCGGTGCGGGTCACGACGGGGGAGACGATCTCGGTCGTCGTGAGGTTGTCCCATCCGCTCGAGCCGCCGGGGCGGAACTCGTCGACGACCCCGTCGACGCTCGCCGTGTCACCGACGGCGACGGTCGGCGTCGAGCGGGTGTAGACGAAGATCCCCTCGGACGTCGCCTCGTCGTCGTCCGGCGTCGTGCTCTGCAGCCAGAAGCCCGAGGGCGAGACCGCGGTGACGACGCCCTCGACGCCGTTGACCTTCGACCCGTCGAAGGGGGAGATGTGGTGGCTGCCCTGGATCTCGGCGATGGTCTCGGGCTCGTCGACCGGCGGCTCCCCGCCGTCGTCGGGCTCGCAGACGACCGGCGTGGTCGAGGAGTTCTGCGGGGTCGGCGCGCCGACGGCGAAGTCGGCGGCGTTGTTGTCGGTGTCGACGCACACGTCGGTGCGCGCCACGGAGGTCTCGTTGCTCGTCGCGTCGGCGGCAGCGCCCTCGGCGGTCGTGGCCGCGCCCCATCCGAGGCGGTCGGCGACCTGGCCGTCGGGTCGCACGATCTCGACGCGGGCCCGGAGGAGGACATCGGCACGGTGCCCGTGGCATCCGGCGTCGGCAGCGCGGGCAGCGAGGTGTTGGCGCCGTCGGCCTGCTTGACGAGGTAGCGCCCGCCCGCGACGACCTGGCCGCTCAGCGACGTCGTCTGCGGCGTGGTGCCGCTCGCGGAGTAGTAGCGCAGCGTCCAGCCGGTGAGGTCGACGTCGGCCTGGCCGCGGTTGGCGAGCTCGACGAAGTCGCTGCGCAGCGTCGCGCGCGAGTTGCCACCCCCTCCGTAGGCCTCGGAGATGACGAGGTCGGGCGAGGCGGCGGAGGCGCTCGGGGCGAGTACCGCGAGGCCGGTGAGGCCGAGCGGCGCGACGGTCAGTGCCGCGAGCACGCGGCGACGACGGGAGGGCATGTGGGCTCCTGGGAAGGGGTGGGTGTGGCCACGGGCACAGTAGGACCACCGGGTGCTCCGCGCAGCGCGAGCGGGTGAACGTCGCGTGACGATCACGCGTCGGGACGAAGGGGGCCCACCTCCGATCCGCGGGTGTCCCGTGCTGGCCGTCCGTGCGGTCCTCCCGGTCGGGCACCCGCGTCAGCGCCGCAGCGGGGTGCGCAGGGGGTGGACGACGCTCGCGGCGACCTGTCCGATCGCGGCGTCGACGACGGGCAGGTGCTGCTCCGGCCGCGCGGAGCGGGTGAGGACCGCGACGGCGATCGGCACCTCGCCGGGGAAGGTCACGACACCGATCTCGTGCCGCAGCGTGCCGAGGGTTCCGGTCTTGCCCGCGACCGTGACGTCGTCGTGGGGCAGTCCCGAGCGCAGCCGGTGCGACCAGACCTGGCGGGTCATGGCCGTGCGCACGACGTCGCCGTGCGGGCCCGGCACGAGCGTGGGCCCCCACAGGTCGGCGAGGAGCCCGGTGAGGCTGCGGGCCGAGGCCGCCGTGGCGAGAGCCGGGTCGTAGTTGCTGGTGGCCACGTCCCGGTGGATGTCGGCGAGTGCACGCATGTAGGCGCTCGCGTCGGTGGTGCCGGTGTCCGACTGCCCCCGGGCCAGGGCATCGTGCGTGCCGCCTCGCACCCGGATGTCGTGCCCGTGGGCGTCGAGCACGCCCGTGACCCGGTCGGGGCCGCCGAGCAGGTCGAGCAGGTGGTCGGCGGCGGCATTGTCGGAGACGGTGAGCATGAGTCGCACGAGGTCGCGCGAGCTGACCTCGACGGCGTCGTCGAGGACGGACAACCCCGTGGGGCCCGGGGTGCGACCGTCGGGGCGAAGGGAGAGCCGCTGGCAGGGGTCGAGGTGGCCGGCGTCGGCGTCGAGTGCCCACACGAGGGCGAGAGCGGCCTTGTAGACCGAGGCGATGGGCACGATCTCGTCGGCATCCAGCCCGAGGTCGTCGTCGGGGTCGTCGACCCGGCGGGCGTGCACCCAGCCGCGGCAGCCGGCGTCGCGCAGGATGTCGCCGACCCGGTCAGCCGGTCGCAAGGCGGGCCTCCAGCGCCGCGATGACGAGGTCGCGCGCAGGGTCTGCCGGGGCCAGTCGGGCCGAAGCGACGCGCACCCGCAGGTCGACCTCCGGCCCGATGACCGACCGGAGCTGGGTGGGCAGTTCGCTCGCCGGGTGGACCGAGCAGGCCAAGCCCGCTGCGGTGAGGGCCAGCGACTCTGCCGGGGTGGCGACGCCGCGCAGGGGGCCGGTGCACCCCGCGCGCCGCAGGGCGTCGACGAGCTGGTCGTGCGCAGGGGGGTTGTCCGAGCGGGGGGTGTGGGCGATCGGCAGACCCAGGTCGGTGGGGCGCTCACCGGCGCGGTCGGCGGAGACGGCAAGGACCCGGGGGAGCGTGTGGACCGGTCCGGCATCGAGGCCGTCCAGCACGGCAGGGTGCTGGAGGACCGCGAGGTCGAGCTCGCCCCGCGCCAGCTGGTCGACGAGCGCGGTCGTCGGCGCGATGACCGGTGACACCGCGGTCCCGGTGGGTCGCAGGACCTCGGCGGCCAGCGAGGCGCACTCGACGAGCAGGGGTCCGAGGTCCGGGGTCAGCCCGAGGCGACGCGGCCGCGCGTCCTCGGCCCGGTCGGCGGCCTCACGGTCGAGGTCGTCGGCGGCATCGAGCACGTGCTGCGCCTGCGGGAGCAGGGCCGTGCCGGCCTCGGTGAGGCGGACCCCGCGCGCACGCCGGTCGAAGAGCCGCAGACCCCATCGGCGCTCGAGGCGCTGTATGCCCTGCGAGAGCGGTGGCTGGGTCATGCCGAGCTCGTCGGCCGCGTGCCCGATGTGCAGCTCCTCCGCGACGGTGACGAAGTACCGCAGGTGCTTGATGAGGTCCACGCGACGAGACTAGTGACTCTGACATATTCATCGGATATGTCATCCAGTCCGTCATGCACTTTGCGCTATGGGCGCGGCTGCGGTGCGATGGAGGTCCACGACGAGGAGAGACCATGCCCGTGACCGACCTGCCCCGACGTCGTCGCCGACGTGCTCTCTCGCTCGTGGCCGCCGCAGCGGCACTGGCTCTGCTCATCGGGGCGGGTGGCTTTTGGTGGACCCACCGCGACTCCGACACGGCCGCTCTGCACGACCTCGGTGAGCGGGTCGCCGCCGACCTGGCGGGCGGGCGTGTCCCGGCCGATCTGGCCGTCACCTCGCCTACCGACGCGCAGGCTGGCCTCGACGAGGTCCTCGCGGGCATGGGGAGCATTCGTCCCGACGTCAGGGTGCGCGATGTCGAGGCCGCCGACGACGGCCGGACCGGCCGGGTGCGCCTCGACCTGTCGTGGACCGTCCACGAGGGCAAGGCGCCGTGGACCTATCCCGTCGACCTGCCCGTGAGCCGGAAGGGCGACGTGTGGTCGGGGGAGTGGGCGCCGACCGTGCTCGTCCCGGACCTGCGCGAAGGGGAGGTCCTGCGCGCCACCCGCGTGGACGCCCGACGCGGCACGGTCCTCGGCGACGGTGGCGAGGCCCTGGTCAAGCCGCGCGCCGTCGTGCGCGTGGGCATCGACCGGGGACAGGTCTCCGCCTCGACCGCGGGCAGGTCCGCTCGGGAGCTGGCACGGGCCGCGGACGTGAGTGCGACCCCCTTCGTCCGGGCCGTCGAGGCCGCCGGGGACAAAGCCTTCGTCGAGGCGATCGTCCTGCGGTCCGATGCTGCGGAGCTCGCTGACCTGCGGCGTGCCGCCTCCGACATCACGGGTGCTCGCCTCGTCGACGCGACGATGGACCTGCCGCCGTCGTCCGGCTTCGCGTCGGCGGTGCTGGGCCGCGTCGGACCGGCGACCGCCGAGACCATCGCCGCCGACCCGCAGGTGCGCGACGGTGACGTCGTCGGACTCAGCGGTCTGCAGGCCACGTACGACAAGCGCCTGCGGGGGACGAGCGGCTTCGTCGTCGAGGCCGTCGCCACGGACGACACGGTCCGTGAGCTCCACCGACTCGACGCCGTCGACGGCAAGCCCGTGCGGACCACGCTGAGCACCAACCACCAGACCGCGGCCGAGGACGTGCTCGCCGAGGTCCCGAAGGCCGGGGCCGTCGTGGCGATCAGGCCGTCCGACGGTCACGTCCTCGCGCTCGCGGGGGCGAAGGGAGGTCAGCCCACGGCGACGCTGGGCCAGTACCCGCCGGGATCGACCTTCAAACCGGTCACGGCGCTGGCCCAGCTGCGTGGCGGCGCCACGCCGCAGAGCCGGCTGCAGTGCCCTCGCACCATGAGGTCGAGGGGCGGGAGTTCAAGAACTACGACGACTTCCCCTCCGGGCGCACCGGCGCCATGACGCTCACCGACGCGATCGCGACCTCGTGCAACACCGCTCTCATCGGTGCCCGTGACCGTCTGCCCGATGACGGACTTCGCTCTGCGGCAACGGCTCTCGGGATGACCCAGCAACCCTCGCTGGGCGTGCCGTCGGCGATGGGTACGGTGCCGGGGCGCCCGCGGGGGACCGACCTCGCTGCGACGAGCATCGGCCAGGGCGAGGTCGTGGCCACACCGCTCGCCATGGCCACCGTCATGTCGAGCATCGTCGCCGGCCATCGGGTCACCCCCGTCCTGCTCCCCGACCGTGACGCCCGACCGGCTGCCGGTGGGGAGCCGATCACGGCGGGCGAGGCGGAGCAGCTGCGGGGGCTCCTGCGCGCCGTGGTCACCGAGGGGTCGGCCAGCTTCCTCGCCGACAACCCGGGCGGCCCGGTCATCGCCAAGACGGGCACTGCCGAGTACGGCTCCGACACCCCGCCACGTACCCACGCCTGGATGATCGCCGCCCAGGACGACCTCGCCGTCGCCGTCTTCGTGGAGGACGGTTCGGGTGGGGCCTCGGTCGCCGGGCCG
Organism: Janibacter sp. CFPM2_SD2; assembly: GCF_057364645.1. Lineage (NCBI taxonomy): Bacteria > Bacillati > Actinomycetota > Actinomycetes > Micrococcales > Intrasporangiaceae > Janibacter > Janibacter sp. CFPM2_SD2. The sequence goes on along the minus strand of NZ_JBNFOF010000023.1, from coordinate 16,934 downwards.
ATCGCCGACCGCTACCTGGAGCTCGTGCGCCGCTAGGAGGACGAAGGGAGCGACCCGCCCCCTTCGTCGGTGGCAGCCCATACGCTGACCGCATGGCCAAGACCCCCGCCGTCATGGTGCCCGCCGGCGACCGGGAGGTGCGCGTCTCGAGCCCCGACCGGGTGATCTACGAGGCCACCGACCGCACCCCCGAGATCACGAAGCTGCAGGTGTGCGAGTACTACGCCGCCGTGGGCGAGGCGATGATGCGCCAGATCGGCGAGCGCCCCACGGCGATGGAGCGCTGGCCCGACGGGTGGCGCGAGGGGATGCGCCTGGCGGTCGGGCCACGGGACAAGGACGCCGACGGCTTCTACCAGAAGCGGCTGCCCCGGGGAGCGCCCGAGTGGATCGAGACGGTCGGCATCACCTTCCCGAGCGGCCGTGGTGCCGAGGAGCTGTGCCCGAGCGAGCCGGGGGCGCTCGTGTGGGCGGCGCAGATGGGCACGCTGACCTTCCACCCGTGGCCGGTGCGCCGACCGGACGTCGACCACCCCGACGAGCTGCGCATCGACCTCGACCCGCAGCCGGGCACGACCTTCGCCGACGTCCAGCGGGTCGCCGGCGTCGCCCGGGAGCTCCTCGAGGATCTCGGCATGCGCGGCTACCCGAAGACGAGCGGCAACCGCGGCATCCACGTCTACGTGCGCATCGAGCCGCGCTGGTCCTTCGAGGACCTGCGGCACGCGGCGATCGGCTTCGGCCGCGAGCTCGAGCGGCGCGACGACGGGGTGACGACGGCCTGGTGGAAGGAGGAGCGCGGCGAGCGGATCTTCGTCGACTTCAACCAGAACAACCGCGACCGCACGATCGCCGGCGCGTGGAGCCTGCGCGCCCGGCCCGGTGCTCCCGTGAGCACCCCGATGACCTGGGAGCAGATCGCCGAGGTGACCGACCCGGCCGAGCACAACATCCTGACCGTGCTCGACCACCTGGCCGGCGGCGACCCGTGGGCCGACATCGACGAGAGCGCGCACTCGCTCGAGCCGCTCCTCGACCTGTGGGAGGCCCTGCCCGGTGGTGAGCTGAACTTCCCGCCCGACTACCCGAAGATGCCCGGCGAGCCGCCCCGGGTGCAGCCGAGCAAGAAAGTCGCGTCGCACTGGGACGAGGACGGCAACCGCATCGAGGAGTAGGTGCGTTGGCCCGCCTGCGTGACGGTCTGCTCACCTGTGTCACGCCATCGGGTCACACACGTGCACATGTCGTCACTCAGGCCAGATCAGTCGAGGACCTCGCCCAGGTCGTAGGCCGCGGCCCGGTCGATCTGGTCGAGCGTGCACGACTCGGGATCGCGGTCGGGCCGCCAGCGCAGGAACTGCACGGTGTGCCGGAATCGCCAGCCCTCGAGCTGGTCGAAGGCGACCTCGACGACCCGCTCGGGTCGCAGCGGCACGAAGCTGACGTCCTTGCCCGAGCTGAAGCGTGAGCGGTCGGTCTCGGCGTGCTCGATGTTGCCGTCGGCGTCGCGCCGCACGAGCGGCTCGAGCTCCTCGACGAGCTCGAGCCGCCGCTTGGCGGTGAAGGCCGCGATGCCGCCGACGTTGAAGAGCTGCCCCTCGTGGAAGAGCCCGAGGAGCAGCGAGCCGACCCCCTGGCCGGACTTGTGCACGCGATAGCCGGTGACGACCGCCTCGGCGGTGCGCTTGTGCTTGATCTTGAGCATCGTCCGCTTGCCGGGGGAGTAGGGCGAGGCGAGCGCCTTGGCGACGACCCCGTCGAGCCCGGCGCCCTCGAAGCGGGTGAACCAGTCGCGGGCCTCGTCGGCATCGCGGGTGACCCGCGTCAGGTGCAGCGGCGCCCCCTTCGCCATGCCCTCGAAGAGCGTCTCGAGCCGCTGCCGCCGCTGGGCGAAGGGAGCGCCCGCCACGTCCTCGTCGCCGACGGCGAGCAGGTCGAAGGCGATGAGCTCCGCGGGCGTCTCCTGCGACAGCTTGGTGATCCGCGACTCGGCCGGGTGGATCCGCTGCCCGAGGGCCTCCCAGTCGAGGCGCTGGTCCCCCGGCTCGCCACTGCGGACGACGACCTCGCCGTCGACGACGGCGCTGCCGGGCAGGTGCTCACGGATCGCGGCGACGAGCTCGGGGAAGTAGCGGGTGAGCGGCTTCTTGCCCCGGCTGACGAGCTCGACGTCGTCGCCCTCCTTGCGCACGATGCACCGGAAGCCGTCCCACTTGGGCTCGTAGGAGTAGCCACCCTCCACGGCATCCGGCGCGGGCACGTCCGTGACGGCCTTGGCGAGCATCGGGTCGAGCACGAGGTCAGCGGGAAGTGGTGTCACTCACCACATTCTGCCCGCGAGCCACGACATTTGAGACGATGACGCCGTGACTCAACGGACGGTGGCCGAGCGGGCCCTGACCTACGGCGCGGTCGCCGCGGGATCCGCCCTCATGGGCGCCGGTTCGGTGTGGGTCGGGGCGGGCACCTACTTCGCGCGCAAGGTGCTCACCCCCGACCTCGTCCGCCCCGACGACACCCGGATCCACGTCATCCACTCGGACAGCGTGACCCTCTCCGGCACCCCCGACCTGCTCGTCCCCGGTCGCTACGGACTGTGGCTGGACGGCGGTCGTGGCCACGCCCGCATCGGTGGGGTCGTCGAGGTCGACCACCGCCGGCAGCGGGTGCGCCGTGAGCTCCTCGGCGTCGACGAAGGCGTGCTGCAGCCCGGGACGGCCCGCTTCAACGGCTACTACTACGGCCGCGACCCCCGGGCCGACCTTGGCCTCGAGACCCAGGACGTCGTCGTGCCCGCGGAGCTCGGGCCGATGCCCGCGTGGGTCGTGCCCGGTGGCAGCGGCGACCGGTGGGCCGTCCTCGTCCACGGGGCGCGGTGCGCGCCGGCACGAGACGCTGCGTGCCATCCCGGCGCTGCACGCCGCCGGCCTGACCTGCCTGGTCCCGAGCTATCGCAACGACGGCGACGCCCCGCGCGGTCCCGACGGGCGCTACAACCTCGGCCTGTCCGAGTGGCGCGACATCGAGGACGCCGTGCGCCTGGCGCTCGCCCGTGGCGCCCGCGAGATCGTGCTCGTCGGGTGGTCGATGGGTGGGGCGATCGTCCTGCAGTTCCTCGACCGCTCGCCCCTCGCCTCCGACGTCTCCCGGGCGGTCCTCGACGGTCCGGTCGTCGACTGGGGCGACGTGCTGCGGCACCACGCAGAGCTGCACCGCGTCCCCGCGCCCGTGTCCCACCTCGGCAGCGCGCTCATGGGCAAGCACTGGGCCCGTCGCCTCGTGGGCGTCAGCGAGAGCGTCGACGTCGCGAGGACCAACTGGGTCACCCGGGCGGAGGAGCTCGAGCACCAGATCCTGCTCATCCACTCGCGTGACGACGAGTTCGTGCCCGTCGGGCCGAGCGAGGCGCTCGCCGCGGCACGGCCCGACCTCGTGACCTTCGAGCCGTGGTCCCTCGCCCGGCACTGCAAGGAGTGGAACGTCGACCCGCGTCGCTGGACCGACACCGTCCTCGACTTCGTCCGCTAGCGCCGACTGCCGTCAGCCGGTCAGCGGCTCACCCGCCACAGGCCGAGGAGGGTCCCGTCCTCCTCGAGCAGGTGTCGGCACGACAGGCGAAGGGCGACCCCGTCACCGTCGAGGATGCGCGGGTGGTCGACGCGGCGCCCTCCGACGACCTGCGGGGTCCACGACAGGCCGAGCTCGTCGACGAGTCCGGCGCCGGCGAGGTCCGCGGCCAGGGAGGGCCCCCCTTCGCACAGCACGTGGGGCCCGAAGGTCTCCCGAGCACGCTCGAGGACCTGTGCCAGGTCGACGGTCTCGTCGCCGCACAGCCAGGTGTTCTCCTCCTCGTCGATGCCGGCGGCGCTCGTCGTCGCGAGCACGACATCGGGCTCGCCCCGAAGGGTCTCGGGCAGGTGCCCGCGGCGCGAGACGACGACGAGGGGCATGTCGGCGCTGCCGTAGCCCTCCGCGCGGGCGGTGCCGGCGCCGACGAGCAGGACGTCCGCCGCGAAGCGCATCGCCGTGAAGGCGCGGTGGTCGGCGGAGGAGTTGATCGACCCCGAGAGCCCGTCGCTGCCGGTGGCGGCGCCGTCGAGGGTCGTGACGAAGTTCAGCCGCAGGAGCGGACCGTCGTGGGCGTAGAGCGCGTCGAGGGTCTCCTCGTCGACGTCGGAGCCGGGGGAGACGTCGGTCGCCGCGTCGTCGGCGCTGAGGATCCGCATGGCGCGAGTCTGCCCCACGAGACCCCCGCCCTGACATGATGCGGCCATGGCCAAGGACAAGAAGTCAGCCAAGACGTCGTCTGCCACGTCCTTCCGCGAGGTGCTGCGTGCCGACCCCGGCACCGACCTGTCGAAGATCGACCCCCATGGCACACCCGGCTTCGACGGGGACAAGGCCGCCGGGCAGGCCGCGCTCGCCGAGCTCGCCGATGTCGTGTCCGAGCTGCAGGAGCGGCTCTTCGCCGAGTCCAAGGCGGGCGGCGGTCGCAGCGTCCTGCTCGTCGTGCAGGGGATGGACACCGCCGGCAAGGGCGGCATCATGCGACACGTCGTGGGCGCGGTCGACCCCCAGGGCGTCGACATCACGAGCTTCAAGGCGCCGAGCGCCGAGGAGCGCAAGCACCCCTTCCTGTGGCGCATCCGCAATGCGCTGCCCGAGCCGGGGATGATCGGGGTCTTCGACCGCAGCCACTACGAGGACGTGCTCATCGTGCGGGTCCACGACCTCGTGCCGCGCGCGCAGTGGTCGCGCCGCTACGGGCAGATCAACACCTTCGAGGAGACCGTCGCCGACAAGGGCACGACGATCATCAAGGTGATGCTGCACATCAGCAAGGACGAGCAGAAGGAGCGCCTCACCGAGCGTCTCGACCGCCCGGACAAGCACTGGAAGTTCAACCCCGGCGACATCGACGAGCGCGAGCACTGGGACGACTACCAGGAGGCCTACCAGGCCGTCATCGACAAGTGCTCGACCGAGGTCGCGCCCTGGTATGTCGTGCCGGCCGACCGCAAGTGGTTTGCCCGCCTGGCCGTGATGCAGCTGCTCAAGGAGCACCTCGAGGAGCTCGACCCGCAGTGGCCGAAGGCCGACTTCGACGTCGCCGCCGAGCAGAAGCGGCTCAAGAAGTCCTGACCCCCCGGCCGCGGGTCAGGCGGTGACCGAGGCGCGCTCGATGGCGGTGGGGGCCGCCGCGGCCACGAGGCCGGCGTCGAGCGTGCCGAAGCTGCCTCCCTTCGCCCCGCCGAGCCTCGACTCGACGAAGGCCTCGGCCAGCTCGGCGGGCGAGTGCAGCACCATGAGGCTGCCCTGGAGGGTCAGGGCCAGCCGCTCGACGAGCCGGCGGGCGCCCGTGGCGGCCTCGACCCCGTCGAGCGCGGCGAGCCCGGCGCAGTCGCGCTCCACCTCGTCGAGCGCGGTGTCGAGCGTCGTGAGCCGGCCCCGGGCGACCGAGGCCTCCTTGAGCAGCGCCATGAGTGACGCCGGCTCGCGGCCGATCGCGCGCAGCACGTCGAGCGCGTTGACATTGCCCGAGCCCTCCCAGATGGAGTTGAGCGGCGCCTGCCGGTACAGCCGAGCCATGCCGTTCTCCTCGACGTAGCCGTTGCCGCCGAGGCACTCCAGCGCCTCCGCGACGAAGGGGGAGGTCCGCTTGCAGACCCAGTACTTGCCGACGGCGACGCCGAGGCGGGTCAGCTCGGTCTCGCCCTCGTCGACGGCGTGGGCCAGCCGCATCCCGAGGAGGGTCGCGGCCTCCGACTCGAGAGCGAGGTCGGTGAGCACGTTGCGCATCAGCGGCTGGTCGACGAGCAGCGCGCCGAAGGCCCGACGGTGGCGGGTGTGGTGGACCGCCCGCGTCAGGGCCGTGCGCATCGTGCCGGCGGAGCCGAGCACGCAGTCGAGGCGGGTCGCCGAGACCATGTCGATGATCGTGCGGACCCCGCGCCCCTCCTCGCCGACGAGCGCGCCCCAGGTGCCGTTGAGCTCGATCTCGGAGGAGGCATTGGACCGGTCGCCGAGCTTGTCCTTGAGCCGCTGCAGGGCGAAGGGGTTGCGCGTCCCGTCCTCGAGCACCCGGGGGACGAGGAAGCAGCTCGGCGCGGCCTCGGGCGAGGTCTTGGCCAGGACGAGGAAGACGTCGCTCATCGGGGCGGAGCAGAACCACTTGTGCCCGGTGAGCCGGTAGGTCTCGCCGGTGAGCGGGCCGCCGGGGGTGCGCACGGCGAGCGTGGAGTTGGCCCGCACGTCGGACCCGCCCTGCTTCTCGGTCATCCCCATGCCGGCGATCGCCCCGGCCTTGGTCCCGACCTCGCGCAGCCCGAAGTCGTAGTTGCGGGAGGCGAGCTTGGGCGTCCACCGCTCGGCGAGCTCGGGGGAGTGGCGAAGGGCGGGGACGGCCGCGTTGGTCATGGTGATCGGGCAGATGTGCCCCGGCTCGACCTGGCTCCACGTGAGGAAGCCGGCGGCGCGGGTGACGTGGGCCCCGCAGCCCTGCGGTCGGGTCCACGGCACGGCGGTCAGGCCCGCGGCGGTCGCGTGGCCCATGAGCGCGTGCCATGCGGGGTCGAACTCGACCTCGTCGATGCGGTGGCCCCAGCGGTCGTGGGTCACGAGGCGGGGGATGTTGCGCTGGGCCCGGTCGGCGAGCTCGGTGGCCTCGGGGGACCCGGCGAGCCGACCGAGCGCGGACAGGTCCCTCGTGGCCCCGGCGAGGTGCTCCGTGGGAACCCACCGCTCGACACCTTGTGCGACAACGGGATCGCTCGCGAAGACGTCGTGACCCCCGTAGGGCGGGACCTGGTTGGTGACCTCGTGCGTCGGCATGACCGCACGATACGGCCAGCGACGGACAGGGATCCCGGCAGCGTTCACCCTCGGTTTGGAATCTGGCCTCGCTCTGGGCTACTCTCGCTCAGCGCGGTCAGCAGAGATGCCGACAGCGAGTGCGGATGTAGCTCAGTTGGTAGAGCGCAACCTTGCCAAGGTTGAGGTCGCCGGTTCGAGCCCGGTCATCCGCTCTGATGGCGCCACTCCGGTGGCGCCGTCCCCGGGCGATTGGCGCAGCGGTAGCGCGCTTCCTTGACACGGAAGAGGTCACTGGTTCAAACCCAGTATCGCCCACCGAGAGTCCCTGTCCGCTGGCGCGGCCAGGGACTTCGTGTTTCCAGATGCTGCACGTGGAGGCCCCGGACGGGAGAGCGGTCCGGGGCCTTCGTCGTGCTCGGACGTGGGCCTCGGGAGGGGGCGGACGCCGGTGGCGGCGCGCCGTCCGGGCCGGGTTGGGAGTCTCGGGGGCCATGGGTTAATGTTTCTCCTCGTGCCCCGCGTTACAACGCGACCTGGCGGGGCGTGCGGATGTAGCTCAGTTGGTAGAGCGCAACCTTGCCAAGGTTGAGGTCGCCGGTTCGAGCCCGGTCATCCGCTCAGAAGGTTGAAGACCACCTTCGGTGGTGGAGTGGCCGAGAGGCGAGGCAACGGCCTGCAAAGCCGTCTACACGGGTTCAAATCCCGTCTCCACCTCGACCATGCAGACACCTGCATGACCCGGGCGATTGGCGCAGCGGTAGCGCGCTTCCTTGACACGGAAGAGGTCACTGGTTCAAACCCAGTATCGCCCACCAGTCCCTGTCCGCTGGCGCGGCCAGGGACTTCGTGTTTCCCAGAAGCCATCCCTGTCCGCTGGTGCGGCAGGGACTTCGTATTTCTAGAAGCAGATTCTTCCCACGTCAGCCAGACAGGCCCCGATCCGTCCGCGGACCGGGGCCTTTGTCGTGCTCCAGCGTCCCGTGCGCACCCTCGCTCCGCAAAGATCGTCGTGGGGACCGACCGATCGGCGGGCTGCACCGTGATGTCTGGTGAGAGCAACCGGAGAAGGGGAGAGCATGAAGGACACCGAGGTGGAAGCCTTCAGGGAGTTCGCCGGTGCGGCCATCCCGCAACTGCACCGCATCGCCCTCGCGGCCTGCGGCGACCGCCACGACGCCGACGACCTGGTCCAGACCACGCTGGAGAAGATGTGCGGCGCCTGGAGCCGGATCGAGCGCCGCGACGAGCCGCCCATGGCCTACGCCCGCACCGTGCTCGTGCGGGCATTCATCGACAGCGGTCGACGGGCCTGGCGCCGGTCTGAGCGCTCCTTCGAGATCCTGCCCGAGACCGCCTTCGCCGAGCGCGGCTACGGCCAGGTCGACGACACCCCCGGCCTCTACGCGGCCCTGAGCACGCTCACCGCCCGACAGCGTCTCGTCGTCGTCCTGCGCCACGTCGAGGGTCTGCCGGTCGCCGAGGTCGCGCGCGTCCTCGGGTCGAGCGAGAGCAACGTCAAGTCGGCATCGGCCGAGGGGCTGGCCCGGTTGCGCCGGGCCCTCGCGAGTCCCGCCGACGCCCGCACACCCACCCACCCGGCAGCACGCCGGGTCGTCACCCAAGGAGCCCAGCGATGACCCGCACCGTCCTGCAGCCGTCCGACGAGGAGCTCGCTGCCCGCCTGCTCGCCGAGCTCAACGCGATGCCGCCGAGCATCGATGTCGAGGCCACGGTGACCGGCGCGCGACGGCACCGCCGACGTGCCGTCGTCGCGACCGCGGGAACGGTGGCCGGTGGCGTCGCCATCGTCGCCGGCGTCGTGGGGCTGGGCCTGGCCAACATGCCGCGGTCCGAACTGGCCTGTCGCCCCCGCCGCGCCGCCACCATGAGCGGGTGCACGCTGGCCCCGGCCACCTGCGACCCCGACGTCATCGACGCCTGGGTCGACGAAAAGGTCGTCGGCGGCACGACGACGGTGCACATCGGTGAGTACGGACCGTCGCCGACGGGCGACGGCGAGGGCACGACGATGGGCGCCTACGAGTCGCTCGTCACCGTCTACCGCGACCGCTCGGGGTCCAAGCCCCCCGAGATCGTCGGCGAGATCACCGTCTCGGTCAGCACGAGCGTGCAGGCGGACCGCCTCGTGGCGCTCAACGAGAACGAGGGCACGCTGACCGAGCGCGAGTCGACGTGGCAGGTCGGCGATGAGGAGGTCACGGCCCGCGTCCTCGACATCGACCGCGGCCTGCAGACCGAGGGTGACATCGACCAGCTGTGGATCGTCGAGGAGGGCCAGTCGCACGGTGCCCTGATCGTGTGGGCGTCGAGCTTCAAGGGCGCGGGCCGGTTCGTGCCCAGTGACGGCAGCGGTCCGGGCGTCACCGATGCCTCGGTCCAGGACCTCATCACCCGACTGCTCACCGAGCCGCCGGAGCAGGGCTGACCCAGGGGTCGCATCCTGCCGCGACGTCCCGTCCGGTGGCAGGATGCGACCCATGGGCCTCAAGGACAGCCAGCTCTCCGACGGCGAGGAGATCCGCCTCGAGATGCACACGCACTGGAAGGCGCTGGTCCAGCCGCTGCTGGTCCTCGTCGTCCTCGTCGCGATCGTCGTCGCCGCAGCGATGCTCACGCGGGACTCCGACCAGGCCGGCTGGATCACGCTCGTCGTGGGGGTCGTCGCGCTGCTGCTCGCCGTCGTCGGGGTGCTCCTACCGCTGTGGCGCTGGCGGTCGACCCACTACGTCTTCACCAACCGCAGGGTGAGCCACCGCTACGGCCTGCTCACCAAGCACGGTCGCGACATCCCGATCTACCGGATCAACGACGTCGCCGTCGAGAAGGGCCTGCTCGACCGCATGCTCGGCTGCGGCAGCCTGATCATCTCCGACGCGACGGACAAGGCCGGGATGGAGCTGCACGACGTGCCGCACGTCGAGCAGGTCCAGGTCGAGCTGCAGAACCTGCTCTTCGCCGCCGACGACGGCAGCGACGACGGGGAGTGGCCGCCCACGGAGCCGCGCCGCCGACGGTGACCGGCTCCGGCGTCCGGAGCCGGCCGGTCGGACTTACTCGGTGATCCCGAACCGCGCGTGGAGGCGCTTCATCCACCGCGGCGCCCACCAGTTCCACTCGCCGAGGACCGACATGGTCGCCGGGACGAGCAGCATGCGCACGAGGGTCGCGTCGATGACGATCGCCAGCACGAGGGCGACACCGGTCTCCTTGACCGCCAGGACCCGCGCCAGGACGAAGCCTCCGAAGACGATGCACATGAGCAGCGCGGCGCTCGTGATGATCTTGCCCGAGCGCTGCAGGCCGAGCCGGACCGCCTCGTTGGTCGAGTGGCCGCGCTCGTGCAGCTCGACGATGCGCGAGAGCAGGAAGACCTCGTAGTCCATCGACAGCCCGAACCCGAAGGCGAGGACGAGCACCGGGATCGAGACCTCGACCGCCCCGACCGAGTCGTAGCCCAGCAGCCCCTCGAGGTGGCCGTCCTGGAAGACCCAGACGAGCACGCCGAGCGATGCGCCCAGCGAGACGATGTTCATCAGCAGCGCCTTGATCGGGACGACGACCGAGCCGGTCATGAGGAAGAGCAGGACGAAGGTCGCGAGCACGACCGTGCCGATGGCCAGCGGTGCCGTGTCGGCGATCGAGCCGGTGAAGTCGGCGAGGTCGGCTGCCTGGCCGCCGACCTTGGCGTCGAAGGGGGGACGCTCCTCGTGCAGGTGCGTCACGAGGTCGCGCGTGCCGGGCCCGAGCGGACCGTCGGACGTGCGCAGGTCGACGCTGCGGACCGTCTGCCCGTCGAGCGTGCCGATGGTGACCACCTCGGCGGACTCGACACCGGGGAGGTCGCGGGCATCCCCCTTCGCCCAGTCCTTGACCTCGTCCGCCTCCGCCGTGGTCACGACCTGCAGGTCCGGGGAGGCGAGGAGGGGGTAGTCGCGGCCGAGGTCCTCGAAGAAGGTGCGCTGCTCGTTGTCGGCCGGGAGCAGCTCGACACCCGAGGAGGTGACCTCCATGCGGGTGGCGGGCAGGGCCATGGCGACGAGTGCGGCGAGGACGAGACCGACGACGAGCCACGGGGCGCGCTGCACACCGCCGGCGAGCGAGGCGAAGACGCCGGTGTCGGAGGTGCGGTTGGTGCGGCCACGCAGCAGGCGGCGGGCCGACAGGGCACAGATCGCGGGCACGAGGGTGACGGCCACCAGAAGGCAGAGGACGACGACGGAGACGCCCGCGGCGCCGGCCGCCTGCATGAAGACGGTCGGGAAGAAGAGCAGACCGGACAGCGCGATGGCCACGGTGACCGCTGAGAAGACGACCGTGCGTCCGGCGCGGTCCACGGTGCGCCCGGTGGCCTCGACGACGAGCTCGCGCGCGTCCGAGCCGAGCGGTTGGCCGTCGAGGAGGTCGCGCATCTCCTCGCGAAACCGGGAGACGACGAGCAGCCCGTAGTCGATGCACAGGCCCAGCCCGAGCACGCTCACGATGTTGACGACGGTCGCGTCGAGGTCGATGAGGTGGGAGAAGCCCCACAACGAGGCGAGGGCGCCCCCGATCGAGGCGATGGCTCCGGCGATCGGGATGCCCGCGGCGAGGAAGCCGCCGAAGACGAGGACCATGACGATGAAGGAGATCGGCAGGGCCATGCCCTCGCCGACCTTCATGTCGGTCTCGACCTGGCCGACGACCTCGTCGACGAGGTCGGCGACGCTCCCGCGCTGGCTGCTCGTGCCCTGGGAGCCGAGGACGACCTGGTCGAGCTGGACGTCGACGTCGCGTCGCACCTTCGCCAGCTCGTCGTCGCTCAGGGTGCTGTCGTACTCGACGACGGTGAGGAACCCGTAGCGGCGGTCTCCGGGCTCGTCGACGACGAGCGGCTCGGCACGGGGGTTCTTGACGCCACCGTCGAGGACGAGCGGGTTGACGACCGAGGCGACCCCGTCCATCTCGTGGATCCGGCGGAGGGGCTCGGCGACGCCACGGCGGACGAAGGGGTCGGTGGCCGGCGACCCCGAGACCATGAGGGTGTCACTGGCCAGCTCGCTGCCGCCGGAGTCCGTGATGAGGTCCCGGGCTTCTTGGGCCTCACCGGGCGTGGTCATCTCGCCGCTGTGCAGCCGGTCGAAGAGACCTTCGCCGGTGACCCCGCCGAGCGCGAGCGCGAAGAAGGCCGCGACGAGTGCGACCCAGGCCCCGACGATCGCCCACGGGTGCCTGGCCGTGCCGGAGCCGAGTCGGTGCAGGAGGGTGCGGCGGTCTCGGCTGGTCACCGGGTCAGCCTGCCACCCGGGCGAGCCCCGGGCGTCCCGGCGGCCGGCCTTGCTCACGATGTGGCGCGGATCCGTTGCGGCACAAGCGGATTCGCGACGCCGAGGGAGGTCCAGATCACACCGGGAGCGGTCGCGAGACCTGCGCTCCGCTGCGACGCTTGCACCGCACCTCACCGACCCCAGGAGGCCTGCATGATCCCCTGCACGCTGGCCGACCAGGAGCTGCGAGGCGGTGATGTCACCCGCTGGGAGCTCGACGTCACGACGCTCGCACGCTGGAGCGAGCAACCCACCGACCCGCGTCCCGCGAGCTTCGACCAGCAGGGCCGCCTGCACGAGGACCCGGACGGCACGGCCCCCTCGTCGGCGTGGATCGGCCTCTCGGTGCTGCTCCCGGACGCGACGCCGAAGAGCCTGCGCGCCACTCTCACCGCATGGGTGCGACAGCACGAGTCACTGCGCAGCCGCCTCACCCTCGACGACGGCAACATCCGTCGGAGGACCCTGCCGGCCGACGCCGTCGACGTCACCGCGACCGCGCTCGGCGACCACGACGAGGAGGCGTTGCGAGCGCTCCTCGTCGACGAGTTCCACACCCGGTGCCGCCCGAGCGCGGCGCCGGCCTTCGCCATCTTCACCGTCGAGGTCGACGGGGGCCACGTCGTGCACGGCGCCTTCGACCACATCACCTTCGACGGATTGTCGGCCTACGCCGCGGTCGGCGCCCTGGCCGGACTGCACACCGCGATCGTCGCCGGCCTGCACGAGCCGCACACCTCCCCGAGCCACGTCGAGACGACGACGCTCGAGCGCGCCGTCGGTGACGGGCTGGGCGACGACGACGCACGCCTGCGACCGTGGCGGGACTTCCTCGCCGGGGGGTCGGTGCCGGGTGCCCCCGCTGCGTCCGGGATCGACCCCGAGGCCGCTACGAGCACGACCTCGTGCGCCACGACATCTGCGACGGCGACGTCGCTGCCACCCTCGACCTGCTCTACGCCGCCGAGGGCATCCCGACCGGCATGCTCTGGACCGCGCTGCTCATGCAGGCGATGGGCGACGAGGTGCACGTGATGGTCTCCACCCACGGGCGGCCCTCCGCCTTGTGGACCGAGTCGGTCGGGTGGTTCGCGGGGGTCGCCCCCTTCGCCCTGAGCATGCCGGCAGGTGCCACCTCCCGCGACTGGGTCCTCGCAGCCGTCGACAGGTGGCGCGCGTCCGCGCCGGCCGCTGCGCTCCCGCTCGGCCTCGTCCACCGGGTGCTCGACGTGCCGGTCGCCCCCCAGGTCGTGCTGTCGACGATCGACGGGTCGCGGGTCGAGGGCCACGAGTGGTGGCGACCGCTCGAGGCGAGGATCCTGCTCGGCGACGTCCCGCCGAGCAGCCAGACCCATCTGTGGCTGACGATCCTGCCCGAGGGCGTCAGCCTCGTCACTCGGCTGCCGCTCGCCCCGGGCAGCCGCGACTGGCTCGACGGCGTCGCCGCACGCCTCGCCCGGCTCGTCGAGGTCGAGACGTCCGCCCCCTTCGTCCAGCCGGAGCTGTCCGCATGATCAAGATGCAGCGCATCACCGACCGCGACACGATCGGCGGCGACTACCTCGCCTTCGTGCCGACCGCCGGGATGGAGCGTGCGATCGCCACGGCGACGCCGGGGGACCGGCAGCCGTCCTACATGCAGGCCGCGCACCTGGACCTGCGCTCCGACACGCTCGGGACGGGTGCGCAGGACGACATCTGGCTCGGCTTCACCTACCGGATCCCCGGGCGCCTCGACGCCGACGCCCTCGCGCGCACGATCTCGCGCTGGGTGCGCCGGCACGGCGTCATGCGCGGCTGGTTCACCCGCGACGAGCAGCGCCCGACCGGCTGGGCCCGGGTCGACCTCGCGCCGGAGGACATCGCCTTCGAGCCCCGGGGCGAAGGGAGTGTGGCCGCGGCGGACGTCAATGCGCGGGTGAGCGACGACTTCCGGGCCGGCTGCAACCCGCTGGGCCGCATCGGCTACTGCTTCCGGGCCGTCGTCGCCGAGGACGAGACGGTCCTCTACCTCGGGCTCGACCACAGCTACACCGACGGGTTCTCCTTCTTCCTCGTCTTCTTCGAGCTCGACGCGATCTACCGCGAGGAGACCGGGGGAGAGGCGATCGAGCTGCCGCCGGTCGGTGACTTCATGGACTTCGCGCAGGCCGAGCGCGAGAGCACCGCCGACGTCGACCTGACCCACCCCGCCCTCGCGGCCTGGGCCGGCTTCTGGTTCGCCGGCGACGAGGAGCTGGGCCGCTTCCCGCTGCCCCTGGGGACGACCCCGGACCAGCCCGTGGAGCTCGAGCGCTACCACGAGCCGCTGCTCACGGGCGATGAGGCGGCCGCCCTCGACGGCGTCGCCGAGGGGCTTGGCGTCCGCACCACCCAGCTCGTCTACGCAGCGGTCGGGATGGCCGCGCGGGAGCTGGGCGGGGCGCAGAGCCTGCGCTTCCTCAACCCCGTGCACACCCGCGACGCCCCGGAGTGGCTGCTCGCCGCCGGGTGGTTCATCAACGTCATGCCGGTGCACGTCGACGTGGCCGAGGGAGACCTCGTCGAGGTGGCCGGACGCGTCCGGCAGTCCTTCCGGGAGGCACGCGGGGCGTCCGCGCTGCCGGCGAGGCAGGTCTACGACGTCGTCGAGCAGACGCTCGGCGCCAAGCTCTCCGAGGTCGGGGAGCGCTTCATGCTGTCGTACATGGACCTGCGCCACCTGCCCGGCGCGGCGACGTGGGGCGACGCCGACGCGGTGCTCGTCTCGCGCGGGGGTCGGGACAGCAATGTCACCGCCTGGGTCATGCGGGAGGAGTCGGCGATGCACGTCCTCGCCCTGCTGCCCGGCACGCCCGAGGCCGAGGAGAGCGTGCAGCGACTCTTCGCCCGGGCCGGGGAGCACCTGCGCGCCCTGCTCTGACGTCCTCCTCAGGGGACCCTCCGGCTCACCACTGCCAGGTGAAGCCGAAGGCGCCCGGGCCCGCGTCCTCCAGGACGATCGACGCGCTGCGGTCGTCGTCGAGGGTCACGGCCTCACCCAGGACCAGCTGTCCTCCGGGTGGGCACTCGACCCGCGTGATCGCGGCCGGCGCCACCTCGAACTCCACCGACACGACGACCGACCGGGCCGTGTGCGGTGGCCCCCACACGAAGCCGTCGCTGTCACTCAGGTCGGCGTCCGGTGCCACCTCGTCGATGATCTGGTAGGCGTAGGCGTGCATCTCCCCCTTCGCCAACCGCCGGGGGAGGCCCACCTCGAAGACGACGACATTGCTGTCGGGGAAGTCCTGCCGGCCCAGCAGGGAGCACCCGAGCAGCGGGACGAAGCGCATGTCCGCCGCGCACGTCGTCTCGTCGCCGCCCTGGACGCTGAAGACCCGCTCGAGGCCGTCCTCGACGGCGGCGATGGAGGTCTGGCACCCAGTGCGGGTGATGCGGCGGTTGGCCGCGACGCTCGTGCGCCACACCTGGCTGATGACGCGGTAGGCGCCCAGCGAGAGGCGGGTCAGGGCGTCGATCTGCTCGAGCTCGCTGAGCCCGGGGTCGAGCAGCTCCTCGAAGGTGATGAGCCGCTCGGTCGCCCAGGCGTGCATGAACTCGGTCTGCTCCTGGGGCGTGAGGCCGAGCGCGACGGCGATCTGCTGCAGCGTGGCGATCTGCGGGGTGAGGATCTCACCGCGCTCGAGGCCACGGATGGTCCGCACGCTCACTCCGGAGTGGTCGCTGAGGGCGCCCTGGGTCAGGCCCTCCTCGCGGCGGACCCGACGTAGCCACGCGCCTCCCCGTGCTGCCCGACTCATGCTCCAAGGGTGCACCAGCGGCGGCTCCGGTGGGGCGCAGACCACACCCCCCGGCATGTCGAAGGGGGCCGTTCCCGGCGTCGGTAACGGCCCCCTTCGACGATCTCCCCCGGAGCGATGTACTTGTGCGTACCCAACGGTAGGTCTGTGGCCGCGGTGGACTCCAGTGATGGCGGCAAGGTTGCCGCTGGATTGCCGCTTGTGCGGACCGCCACGGGGTAGGAGGGCCATGCCTACTGTGGAGCGCATGGCGCACCCGCTGATGTTCGACGACGACGATCCGCTGCTGGCGCGCGTCCGCGGGCTGGCCCTCGCCCTGCCCGGCAGCGACGAAAAGGTCAGCCACGGGCACCCCGCCTTCTTCACGACCAAGGTCTTCGCCTACTACGGCGGCTCGATCAAGGTCGACGGGCAGTACGAGCAGCACGGCACCTCGCTCGTCGTCCAGCCGGACGAGGAGGAGGCCCGCGCGCTCCTGCAGGACCCCCGCTGCTACCGGCCGGCCTACCTCGGGCCGAGCGGGTGGGTCGGTCTCGACCTCGACGACGGCACCGACTGGGACGAGGTCGCCGAGCTGCTCGAGATCTCCTACCGGCGCACCGCCGGCACGCGGCTCGTCGCCCGCCTGGACGCGGAGCGCGGAGCCGACTGACCCGCCGCCTATCCTCGTCGCGTGGAGTTCGCGCGCTTCGGGTCGACGACGTGGTGGGACTCGGTCGAGGTCAGCCACGACCCGGCCGACCTCGAGCGTGGTCGGTGGGCCGTCGTCGTGACCTTCGAGGGCGCGCTGACCGCCGTGCGCTTCGCGCGTCGGGACGAAGGGGGGAGCGCCCCCGGTGACGCCGCCCGCTGGCCGGCGGTCACGGACTGGCGCCCGTCGCTCGACCGAGCCGCCTACGTCGCCGGGGTCGAGGAGGTCCGTCGCCGCATCGCGGCCGGCACGGTCTACCAGGTCAACCTCACGACGGTGCTCTCGGCGCCGCTGCCCGACGAGGCCCGGCTGCCCGACCTCGCC
>NZ_JBNFOF010000022.1:0-25486 GCF_057364645.1 Janibacter sp. CFPM2_SD2 | reverse complement strand
CGCCGAGGCCCCACCACCCCGAGCTGCCCCCGTGGCGCCCCGCGTCAGGTCGGCTCCGTCGCCTCCCTCGACGAGGTCCTCTTCGGCCCCAGCCGGGTCGCCGACGGCACGACCAACCTCATCGGCGCCCTGCGTCGCGCCATGGCGACCACGGGCTACACCGAGGTCAAGGAGCTGCAGCGCATCGAGGTCGTCGTCGCCCCGCACCAGCCGAGCTGACCGGGGTGGTCTGACGCTCCCTGAGGAGCTTGCGCAGCAAGCGTCTCGAAGGGCGCGTGCGGACCGGGTTCGCATTTCCTTAAGGTCGTGCGGCCTTCGAGACCCTGACGTTGCTCCGTACTCTGAGCCGCATGCCGGCGATGGGCGGAACGTCGGGCGCGATGACTGCGTACGCCGTTGCTCCGTACGGTGAGCGCGGCTCAGAGCACGGAGCAACGGCGAAGCGCTGGCCGCGGCCGGGTGTGCTGGGTGGGGTGAGCGCGGACCGTTGTACGGAGCAACGGCGTAGGGCGCGGCGCCGACCGAGGGCGCTGGCGGGGGAGATGCGGTTCGTCGTACGGAGCAACGGCGTCGTGGCGTGGCGTCGGCCCGGGCGGCCTCCGTCTCGGGGACCGGGGTGGCGTGCGTCTCGCCCACGGGCCACCTCTGGCGGGTCGGGGGGCCCCCGGTTACCGTGGGGTAATGACCTCGGAGATCATCGCTGACCCTGACCTCGACCCCACCGCCACATATGCGGTCGACCCGGGGCGGGCCCGGCGGCTGGCGAGCAGGGTGGTCGCGTCGCCGACGGCCGAGACCTTCACCCGGACCTCGCCGATGACCGGGGGTCCGATCGCGGTGCTGCCGCAGTCCACCGTGCAGGACGTCTCCCGTGCCATGACCGCGGCCCGGGCCGCGCAGCCGCGGTGGGCGGCGACCTCCCACGAGGAGCGACGCCGGATCTTCCTGCGCTACCACGACCTCGTGCTGGCGAAGCAGGTCGAGCTGCTCGACCTCGTCCAGATCGAGTCGGGCAAGGTGCGCAAGCAGGCCTTCGAAGAGGTCATCGACGTCGCGCTCGCGTCGCGCTACTACGCCCGCACCGCGGAGTCGCACCTGCGCCGCCGCAAGGTCGCCGGCGCCTACCCGGTGCTCACCCAGACCCGCGTCGACCACCTGCCCAAGGGCGTCGTCGGCGTCGTCTCCCCGTGGAACTACCCGCTGAGCCTGGCCATCAGCGACGCCATCCCCGCGCTCATGGCGGGCAATGCCGTCGTCCTGCGCCCCGACCAGCAGGGCTCGGTCACCGCGCTGGCCGCCGTCGAGCTGCTCGCCGAGGCCGGCCTGCCCGAGGGTGTCCTGCAGGTCGTGCTCGGTCCGGGTCAGGAGGCCGGCCAGGCGGTCGTCGACACCGCCGACTACGTCTGCTACACCGGCTCGACCCCGACCGGCCGCCGCGTCGCCGTGTCCGCGGCCGAGCGCCTCGTCTCCTTCAGCCTCGAGCTCGGCGGCAAGAACTCCGTCTACATCGCCGACGACGCGACCTCGACGCGCGGTCGAGGGCGCCGTGCGCGCGTGCTTCTCCAGCGCCGGTCAGCTGTGCATCTCCACCGAGCGCGTCCTCGTCCACGATGCGATCGCCGACGAGTTCGTCCCGCGCTTCGTCGCGGCGGTCGACGCGATGACGATCGGCACCGGGCTCGAGTTCGGCTACGACATGGGCTCGCTCGTCAGTCAGAGCCAGCTCGACACCGTCACCCGGCACGTCGAGGACGCGGTGGCGAAGGGGGCGACCGTCCTCGCCGGTGGTCGGCACCGACCCGACATCGGGCCCTATGTCTACGAGCCGACCGTCCTCGAGGGCGTCACCGCCGCGATGGAGTGCCGTGACGACGAGACCTTCGGCCCGCTTGTGGCGGTCTACCGCGTCGCCGACGACGACGAGGCCGTGCGTTTGGCCAACGACACCTCCTACGGGCTCAACTCCTCGGTCTGGACCAAGGACGTGGCCCGTGGCCGGCGCATCGCCCAGCGGATCAAGACCGGCACGGTCAACATCAACGAGTGCTACGCCGCCGCGTGGGGCTCGATGGGTGCCCCGATGGGCGGCATGAAGGACTCCGGCATGGGGCGCCGCCACGGCGCCGAGGGGATCCTCAAGTACACGGAGGCGCAGACCGTCGCGGCGCAGTACCTCCTGCCCATCGCCCCGGCACTGGGCATGAGCGACAAGACCTATGCCAAGGCCCTGACGGCCGGGCTGAAGCTGATGAAGATGGCAGGGATGAAGTGAACGCAGAGCTGACCACCGACACCGACGTCCTGGTCATCGGATCCGGTTTCGGAGGCTCGGTCGCCGCCCTTCGTCTTGCGGAGAAGGGATATCGGGTGACGGTCCTCGAGGCCGGCCGGCGCTTCGCCGACGAGGACTTCGCCGAGACCAGCTGGGACCTGAAGAACTTCCTGTGGGCCCCGAAGGCGGGGATGTACGGCATCCAGCGCATTCACATGCTCAAGGACGTGATGATCCTCGCCGGCGCGGGCGTCGGCGGTGGCTCGCTCAACTACGCCAACACCCTCTACGTGCCGCCGGAGGTCTTCTTCCGTGACCGGCAGTGGGGGCACATCACCGACTGGCAGGCCGAGCTGCTCCCGCACTACGACATGGCGAGCACGATGCTCGGCGTCGTCACCAACCCGTGCGAGAGCGTCGTCGAGGACGCGATGCGTGACGCGGCGCAGGAGATGGGTGTCGCGGACACCTTCCGCAAGACGCCCGTCGGCGTGCTCTTCGGCGCCGACGACTCCGCCGAGGAGCAGGGCCGCACCGTTGCCGACCCCTACTTCGGCGGGGCCGGACCGGCGCGCACGACGTGCACCGAGTGCGGCAACTGCATGGTCGGCTGCCGGGTCGGCGCCAAGAACACCCTGATGAAGAACTACCTCGCGCTCGCCGAGGGCCTCGGCGTGCAGATCGTGCCGATGCGCACGGTCACCCGCGTGGGTGTCGTGCCCGGCACCGAAGGGTTCGACGAGGTCTATCGGGTTCGCCACGAGGCCACGGATGCGTTGGGGGACAAGAGCGCTCGCGTGACCACGGCGCGCAAGGTCGTCGTCGCCGCCGGCACCTGGGGCACGCAGAACCTCCTCCACGAGATGAAGGCCGACGGTGAGCTGCCGGCGATCAGCGACTTCCTCGGTCAGCTGACGCGGACCAACTCCGAGGCACTCGTCGGGGCGCTCGCCGACAGCCCGCCGGAGGGGGAGCACGACCTGACGAAGGGCGTGGCCATCACCTCCTCCTTCCACCCCGATGCGGACACGCACATCGAAAACGTGCGCTACGGGCGCGGCTCGGACGCGATGGGGCTGCTCACGACCCTGCTCGCGCCCCCGCGCACCGGCCGCGCGCCGCGCTGGGCCAAGCTGCTCGCCGACCTGCCGCGCAACCTGCCGGCGCTCAAGGCGTGGTTCCCGCCGGGGACCCACTTCGCCGACAGCACGGTCATCGGCCTGGTCATGCAGTCGCTCGACAACTCGCTGACGACCTACTTGGCGACCGGGCCGGGTGGACGCCGCCGCTTGACGTCGAAGCAGGGCCACGGCGAGGAGAACCCGACCTACATCGCGTCAGGGCACGAGGGCATCCGGGTCCTGGCCGCCAAGCTGGCCGAGCGGATCGGGCGCCCCTTCTACCCGGGAGGCACGTGGAGCGAGGCCTTCGACATCCCGCTCACCGCGCACTTCCTCGGTGGGGCCCCCATCAGCGACTCGCCGGCCACCGGCGTCATCGACCCCTACCACCGTCTCTGGGGCCACCCGGGCATCAGCGTCGTCGACGGCTCGGCCGTCTCGGCGAACCTCGGGGTCAACCCCTCGCTGACGATCACCGCGCAGGCCGAGCGTGCCTTCTCCCTGTGGCCCAACGTCGGTGACGCCGACGTGCGCCCCGCGCAGGGCGACGCCTACCGCCGGCTCGACCCGGTGGCGGCCGAGACGCCCGCGGTCCGCGAGTTCACCCACACGAGCTCGAAGGTGTCGCTGCCCATGCCGGCCGTGCGGGGTGCGTGAGCGGGGCGCCCAGATCGCTCACGTAGCCTGACCGGGTGCTCCGGACCGCCCTTCGACCCCGCTGGCTGGGGCTGCTCGTGGTGGCGCTGGCCCTCGTGGTCCTGGGCATCGTCGCCGGTCGGTGGCAGTGGTCCGTCGCCCACGACGTGGCCAGGGCGACGCGGTCCGTGAGGTGCAGGAGCGGCCGGTGCGGCCGCTCGCGGACGTCATGGCGCCGCACGAGTCCTTCCCCGACGAGGGGTCGGGCCAGCGGGTCACGGCGACCGGCCGCTACGCCGGCGAGCCGCTCGTCGTCGTCGACCGGCGCTACGAGGGGCAGGCCGTCGACTGGGTCCTCGACCGCTTCGTCGTCGAGGGCACCGGGGCCAACCTTGCCGTCGTCCGGGGCTTCGTGCCGACGGGGGAGGCCCCCCCTTCGGCTCCGCGGGGAACCATCGACCTCGTCGGCTCGTTGGCGCCACCGGAGGCCCCCGACGAGACCGGGGGCATCGAGGACGGACGGCTGACGTCCGTCGACATCGCCCAGCTGGTCAACGAGTGGCCGGGCGAGATGTACAACGGCTTCGCCTTCGCGGTCACCGAGGACGGTGGCGCGACGGCCGAGGACCTCGAGCGGGTGCCGCCGCCGCTGCCGGACACCTCGCTGCAGTTCCGCAACGTGATGTACGCCTTCCAGTGGTGGATGTTCGCGGTCTTCGCGGTGTGGATGTGGGTGAAGATGGTGCGCCAGGAGCGCGCCGGGAGCAGGCGGGCGAGCCCGCCAGGGAGTTGGAGGAGTCGACGTGAGCGACGAGACGCAGAGCCAGACGCCGAGCCCGGGCAGGGACGCCCCCAGCGCCGACCCGCGGGCCATCGCGACCGCCCTGGGCGCCTTCCGGGTGACGGCGATCCTCGCCGGTCTGGCGATGTTCGTCCTCATCGTCGAGATGGTGCTCAAGTACGGCATGGGCAACGACGCGCTCTCGTGGTGGTCGCCGGTCCACGGCCTGATCTTCATGGTCTTCGCCGTCGCGACGGCCAACCTCGGCTTCAAGGTCGGCTGGTCCGTCGGCCGCATGATCCTCACCCTGCTGCTCGCGTGCATCCCCTTCGTCGCCTTCGTGGAGGAGCGTCGGGTCGTCCGCGAGGTCACGCCGCTCACCACCTGAGGTTGACGAAGGGGGAGTGCCCTCGCCCCGGTAGCCTGTGCGCGTGACGGAATCCCTGAAGACCTCCCCGGTCCTTGTCGTCGACTACGGCGCCCAGTACGCCCAGCTCATCGCCCGCCGCGTGCGCGAGGCGAAGATCTACAGCGAGGTCGTGCCGCACACGATGCCGGTCGCCGAGATCCTCGCCAAGGAGCCGGCCGCCGTCATCCTCTCCGGTGGCCCCTCGTCGGTCTACGCCGAGGACGCCCCCTCGCTCGACGTCACGCTGCTCGAGGCCGGGGTCCCGGTCTTCGGCATGTGCTACGGCTTCCAGGCGATGGTCCAGGCGCTCGGCGGCACCGTCGAGCGGACCGGGCTGCGCGAGTACGGCTCGACCCGCGCGCAGGTGAGCGACCGGGAGTCCACCCTCTTCAACGGCCAGCCCGCCGAGCAGTCGGTGTGGATGAGCCACGGCGACTCGGTGACCGAGGCCCCCGAGGGCATGCGGGTCACCGCGAGCACCTCCGGCGCGCCCGTCGCGGCCTTCGAGGACGACGAGCGTCGCCTCTACGGCGTGCAGTGGCACCCCGAGGTGCTGCACTCGACCTTCGGCCAGCCGGTGCTCGAGAACTTCCTCGTCCGCGGCGCCGGGCTGAGCCCCGACTGGACCGCGGACAACGTCATCGACGAGCAGGTCGAGCTCATCCGCGAGACCGTCGGCGAGGACCGCGTGCTCTGCGCGCTCTCCGGGGGTGTCGACTCCTCCGTCGCGGCCGCGCTCGTCCAGCGCGCCGTGGGCGAGCAGCTCACCTGCGTCTTCGTCGACCACGGTCTGCTGCGGCAGGGCGAGGCCGAGCAGGTCGAGGAGGAGTTCGTCGCGGCGACGGGGGTCAAGCTCGTCGTCGTCGACGCCAAGGAGCGCTTCCTCGGCGCTCTCGCCGGAGTCACCGACCCCGAGGAGAAGCGCAAGATCATCGGTCGCGAGTTCATCCGCGTCTTCGAGCAGGCGGCCCGCGACGTCGTCGGCGAGGGCGACGAGTCCGGTCACCCCGTCAAGTGGCTCGTCCAGGGCACGCTCTACCCGGACGTCGTCGAGTCCGGCGGCGGCACCGGGGCGGCCAACATCAAGAGCCACCACAACGTCGGCGGTCTGCCCGACGACCTGCAGTTCAAGCTCATCGAGCCGCTGCGCGCGCTCTTCAAGGACGAGGTCCGGCAGGTCGGGCGCGAGCTCGGCGTCCCCGACCCGATCGTCGACCGCCAGCCCTTCCCCGGGCCGGGCCTGGGCATCCGGATCATCGGCGAGGTCACCGAGACCAACCTCGACATCCTGCGCCGCGCCGACGCGATCGCCCGCGAGGAACTCACCGCAGCCGGCCTCGACAAGGAGATCTGGCAGTGCCCGGTCGTCCTGCTCGCCGACGTCCGCTCGGTCGGCGTCCAGGGTGACGGCCGCACCTACGGCCACCCGATCGTGCTGCGGCCGGTCTCGTCGGAGGACGCGATGACCGCCGACTGGACCCGCGTCCCCGGCGACGTCCTCGCCCAGATCTCGACGCGGATCACCAACGAGGTCGAAGAGGTCAACCGGGTCGTGCTCGACGTGACGAGCAAGCCGCCGGGCACCATCGAGTGGGAGTGACCCTCCCTTCGTCCGTCAGGAGCCGAGGAGAGCGCCGCCGAGGCCGCACGCGCAGATGAGCAGCACGGTGGCGACGATGATCGCGATCATCACGCCCAGCCCCTTGCGGGACTGCTGCACGTGCCCGATGGAGCCGGTCGTGAACTGGTGCCACGGCACGGCGTAGTAGCCCGGCACCGTCGTGCCCTGCTGCACGTCGACCTCCATCGAGGCCTGCCCGTAGCGCCGCATCCACTGGGTGTGCACGTCGACGCGGTGCCGCCCCGGGCGAAGGGGGAAGAAGTTGGGTCCGAAGGTGGCCGGCACGACGTAGCCGTCGATCTGGACCGTCGGCGTCAGCCCCGCGGTGAAGCCGTTGCCCTGCAGCGTGAGCAGCAGCGCCCCGTGACCCGGCGGCGGCTGCATGAAGCTCGCCTGCGGGCCGGAGACCGGCATGACGGGCTGCTGGCCGTGGGGCTGGTGCGGGGGAGGAGGCATCGTCATGGGGCCGATGCTCGCCCATGAGCCGGACGGGCGCCAGTCGGGTCCACGGGCGCTGGTTACGCTGGCCGGGTGAGCAGCAAGTCGGCGATGCGCGTCCTCGAGTGGCTCCTGCGACGGGTCATCGTGGGGCCACCGCTCAAGGCATGGCTGCGGCTCGAGGTCGAGGGCGCCGAACACGTGCCCGAGACCGGTCCGGTGATCATCGCGAGCAACCACCTGAGCTTCGTCGACTCGATGGTCATCCCGCTCGCGGCCGGGCGCAAGGTCGGCTTCCTCGGCAAGGCCGAGTACGTCACCGGCACCGGGGTCAAGGGCTGGCTGAGCCGGCTGTGGTTCGGCGAGTTCGGCGGCATGATCCCCGTCGACCGCGACGACGCGCGGGCGGCCGCACGCTCCATCGAGGTCGCCGAGGAGCATCTGGCGGGCGGTGGCGCCTTCGGCATCTACCCCGAGGGCACGCGCAGCCGCGACGGGCGCCTGCACAAGGGGCACACCGGCGTCGGACGCCTGGCGGTCGCCTCCGGTGCCCCGGTCGTGCCATGCGCGCTCGTGGGCACCGACAAGGCGCAGCCGATCGACGCCCGGGGCATCCGCCCGCACCGGGTGACCGTGCGCTTCGCCCCGCCGGTCGACGTCGCCGCCCTCGAGGCGCAGTATGTCAAGGGCAAGCTGCTGCGCGCGATCACCGACGAGGTGATGGATGCGATCGCCGAGCGCTCACCCCAGGAGCGCTCGGCCGACTTCGCCGACCGGTCCGCCTGAGCTGTCGCCGGATCGAGACCGGCGTGCCATCGACACGTCGATGGCCCCCCTAGCCTTGATCGATGGGCATCGTGGGGAGATGGCTGTCGGCGGGGCTCGCGTCCGTCATCGGTGTGGCGCTGACGGGGTGCGGCAGCGACGTGGGCGGCGGCGGTGGATCCGAGTGCGCACCGGCTGCGGCGCTGGCGGTCAGCCCGCACTCCGTCGACTCCTCGTCCCGCTACATCGACGGCAGCCTCCCGTCGATGCTCGGTCTGTCGCGCTCCGCGGTCGTCGGCACGGTCTCTGCTGCGGCCGTCGACGACGAGGACGGCCGGGGCCTGCGGGACGGCCGGGTCGCGTTGAGCGACACCAGCGTGGTCTGGCGCAACCCCGCGACCCGCACCGCGCCTCCGGACGGGGAGGTCGTGGCCGACTACCTCGCGACGAGCAGCGACGACGAGAGCGCCCGGATCTGCACCGGTGACCGGGTGCTCGTCCTGCTGACCCAGCCGGAGCGCGCGACGGCCGACCCGCCGGTCCACCTCGCCCAGGTCGCCTACCCCCTCGTCGACGGCGAGATCACCGCCCATGAGGGTGGGGCCGACGCGCCGACTGCGCTCGCCGGGATCGCCGAGGGGGACCTCGGAGCGGCCCTCACGAAGGCCGAGGCCGACATCCCCGACCCTCTCTCCAAGGTCATCGACCTGCCGATGGACGAGCGACTGGTCGAGCTGGACACAGCGGAGGCTTCGTCGTCGGGCTGACCCGGCTGGGTACGCTGACCCGGTGCTGAAGACCGCAGTCGCCGCATTTGCCGGCAAGGCCGCCCGCCGCGCCGCCCGCCTCCGAGGCGGCGGGTCCGGAGGTTCCGCCCTGCCGGGCCTCGTCGCCGAGAAGATCGACCCGGGTTTCCTCGCGCACGCGCTCGCCGATGTGCCGGGCGGGATCGTCGTCGTGTCGGGCACCAACGGCAAGACGACGACGACCAAGATGCTCGTCGCGCTCCTGCGGGCCCACGGCCAGACGGTCTTCACCAACCCCACGGGCAGCAACTTCACCCGCGGCGTGATCTCCGCGCTCCTCGCCGAGCCGCTCCAGCGGGGCAGGCTCCGGGCCGACATCGCCGTGCTCGAGCTCGACGAGGCGCACGCTCTCCACTTCGCCCGGGCCGTCGCGCCGACGCACGCGCTGCTGCTCAACGTCGCGCGCGACCAGCTCGACCGCTTCGCCGAGATCGACCACACCGCAGGCCTGCTCACGCAGCTCGCCGGCATGACGACGCAGGGTGTCGTGCTCAACCGCGACGACCCCTTCGTCAACCGCATCGCCACGACCGTCGGGCCCGGCATGGACATCGCGTGGTTCGGCCTCGACGCCTCGATCGCCGACCGCCTCGGCGAGCTGCAGGAGCACGACTCCCGCGGCGGCGACGCCTGGCAGCCGCCGGCGCTCACCGCCCGCGACGGCCCTCCTGCGGCCGGTGCGACGAGCAGCAGCTGAGTGTCGTCTTCGGTGAGCAGGGCGAAGGGGGGACCGTCGGCCCCGTCGAGCTGCGCCAGCGTGGCCTTGCCGCGATGATCAACGCCACGGCCGCGACGGCCACGGCCCGCACGCTCCTCGGCGACGGCTTCCGCACCGAGGCCGCCGAGCAGGCACTGCGGACGGTGGCACCCCCCTTCGGCCGGGGTGAGGTCGTCGACGCCGACGGGACCCCGCTCGAGCTCGTCCTCGTCAAGAACCCCGCGGGGTTCACCGTCGCCCTCGGCACCTACGGCTCCACGCCCGTCGCCACGATGGTCGCGATCAACGACGACTACGCCGACGGCCGCGACGTGTCCTGGCTCTACGACGTGAGCTTCGAGTCCTTGCGGGACAAGGGAGTTGCCGTCACCAGTGGCGTGCGCGGCTGGGACATGGCGCTGCGGCTGCAGTACGACGACGTGCCGGTGGCGACGACCGAGGTCGACCTGGCCGCAGCCCTCGAGCGCTTCCTCGCCGACCACCGCGACGAGCCGAAGCGCATCTTCTGCACCTACACCGCGATGCTCGCGCTGCGCCGCATGCTCGGCGAGCGCTACGACCTGCCCGAGATGGGCGTCGACGCGGACGAGACCCAGGGAGCCCAGCGATGAGTGCAGCCGACCTCGACGTCCCGATCCTCGGTGAGCCGAGCGGGTCCGCGCTGCCCGCCGACCCGGGTGCCGAGGGCAAGGGCGAGATCCACCTCGTCCACCTCTACCCGCGCGAGATGAGCATCTACGGCGACCTGGGCAACACCCGCTGCCTGGCCGCGCGCATCCGCCGGCACGGCTACGTGCCCGTCGTCCACCAGCACCACCCGGGGCAGGACTTCCCCGAGCAGGCGCACCTCGTCGTCGGCGGCGGTGGCCAGGACTCGGGGCAGTCCAAGGTCGAGGAGGACCTCGAGCGGATCGGCGACCGGCTGCGCTCGCTCGCCGCCGGCGCACCCCGATGCTCATGATCTGCGGCATGTACCAGCTCTTCGGCAAGGCCTTCGTCACCGTGCAGGGGGAGCGGCTGCCCGGCCTGGGCATCCTCGACGTCACCACCCAGGGCAACGAGAAGCGGATGATCGGCCCGATCGTGCTGAGCACCGACCACGGTGACGTGGTGGGCTACGAAAACCACTCGGGCTCGACGACGCTCG
Organism: Janibacter sp. CFPM2_SD2; assembly: GCF_057364645.1. Lineage (NCBI taxonomy): Bacteria > Bacillati > Actinomycetota > Actinomycetes > Micrococcales > Intrasporangiaceae > Janibacter > Janibacter sp. CFPM2_SD2. Next base: position 14,772 of record NZ_JBNFOF010000022.1, on the reverse strand, counting down.
GGGCGGGGCAGGCCCCCTTCGGCCGGGTGCGGCACGGCATGGGCAACAACGGCACCGACGGCACCGAGGGTGCCGTCACCGGCCACGTCATCGGCTCCTACCTCCACGGGCCGATCCTCCCGGCGAACCCGCGCCTGGCCGATGCGCTCATCGGGTGGGCGGCGGAGCTGGCGACCGGACGGGACTTCGAGCCGGCGTCGCTCGACGACGAGGTGGCGCGGCAGGCGCACTCGCGTCAGGTGCGCCGACTCGTCGGCTGAGCGTCGCCGCCCCGGCCGCGGCGCTGCGCTCAGCGTCCGTCGCGGCGCGCTCGTCAGCGCTCGCCTTGGGCATCACGCTCCACGCGACCCAGCCGAGGGCGCCGAGGGGGATCTCCATGAAGTGCGTGAAGATCGAGAAGAGCACGACCCCGGCCATCGACGCGGCGGGGTCGGCGCCCCACGCGACGAGGGCGGCGGCGGTGCCGGTCTCGGTGACGCCGAGCCCGCCGGGGGTCACGCCGACGGCGGTGAGCAGCCGGCCGATCGCATAGGCCGCGAAGAGCTGGCCGAAGGGCAGCTCGATGCCGGTCGTCTGCGTGCACAGCAGGAAGAGCACGTAGTAGAGGCCGAAGAACCCGACCATCCCGAGCGTCATCTGCAGCCAGCCGGTGCGCACGGTCGCGGCGGTGCGGGCCCGCAGCCCCGACAGGCCGTCCTCGACGGAGCTGCCGTGGCCACGGCGCACGAGCCGGACCAACCGGTCGATGCCGCGACCGAGCTGCCGGGCGCCCCGGTCGGTGCCGATGGCCACGGCGAAGAGCACGATGACCGCCGTGCCGGAGAGCACTGCGGCCCAGGCGGCTTCGCGCATCGCAGGCGGCAGATCGGTTGCGCCCCAGGCGAGTCCGACGACGGCGATGATCGGGAGTGCGACGCGGGCGAGGACATTCCACACCCCGGTGACGACGGCCATGGTCGTGACGCTCGCTGCCGAAAATCCCCAGGACTTGGCGATCGAGTAGGTCGCGGCGAGCCCGACGGCGCCGCCGCCGGGCAGCAGGTTGGACACCGACGACCCGCAGACGTTGAGGATGAGGGCGCGCAGGTGGCTCAGTCCCTGCATGGCCCCCGTCATGACGAAGGTGTAGCAGTACAGCCCGGCGACGACGAGACCCATGAAGAGCGCGGCCTTCCACGCCGGCACGGTGCGCAGGACGTGCCACACCTCGCTCCACGAGGTCTTGGCGAAGTACGGCAGCCCCCACCACAGCATCGCGACGGCCAGCCCCAGGCCGAGGGTCACCTGCAGCCCCCGGACGAAGGGGGAGGTCCGCTGGGTCGCCGGGGTGGGGTCGTGGTCGGCCGGCTCGGTCGTGGCGGTCATGCCAGCCCCGCGAAGACGTCGGTGGCCGCCGTGCCGGGCGCGGCGTCGGGGTCGACGAACCACTCGCGCCCGAAGACGAGGTCGTAGAGCGGGCGGGGGATGCGCACGAGCATCCCGAGGGTGCGGTCGCCGCCGCCGGAGTCGGCGGCCTGGCTCGCGTGGGCGCGCATCGACGCGCGCTTGGCCTTCGCGAAGCGCCGGACCGGGATGCGGTGGGTGATCTCGGCCGACGAGGAGAAGGCGCGGTCGAAGCTGCTGCGGTCGAACTCGGGCGGGAACCGGTAGACCTTCGCGACCAGGTCGATGGCGCGGCAGATGAGTCGCGGGGGACGGTCGCCCACAGCACCCGCACCGGCAGGCCGCGCTCGCGGGCCAGCTCGGCGGCCCGGGCGCCGACCTCGTGGACGCGCACGTGGTCGCGGTGGCCGTAGCCGCCGTGCGGGTCGTAGGTCGTCAGCACGTCGGCGCGCTCCTCGACGAGCACGTCGGCCAGGGTGGTGGCTGCGTCCTCCACCGGCACGCGGACGAAGCGTCGGCCACCCGGCGGGTCGGGCCACACCTCGGGGCCGCTGCCGCTGTCGGCGTGGCCGAGCTCGACCGTGCGGGCGACGCCGAGCGCGCGGGCGCTCGCGGCCAGCTCCCAGCTGCGGGTGGCGGCGAGGGCATCTCCCTTCGTGCCGAAGGCGCTCTCGTCGGTGAGCCCGAGCGCGCCGTCCGTGGCGACGACGAGGACGACGCGATGACCCTCGGCCGCAGCGCGCGCCATCGTGCCGGCGGTGAGCAGCGCCTCGTCGTCGGGGTGCGCGTGGAAGACGACGAGGGTGCGGGCTGCGGAGTCCATCGGTGAAACCCTCCCATACCGCCCCGTGGCACCCTTGGACGCGTGAAGGTGGCCCTGCTCTCCGACTGCTACCCGCCGCGCACCGGCGGCATCGAGTCCCAGGTCGGGGACCTCGCGGCGCAGCTGGTGGCCGCCGGGCACGAGGTCGAGGTCTTCACCGCGACGGCGGCGACGCCCGTTGGTAGAGGTGCGAGGCCGCCCGCGGCCGAAGCCTCGAGACCCGACGGGGTGCAGGTGCACCGGCTGGACACCCCGCTCGCGCTGGGCCTGCCGGTCAACCCCCTCGCGCCACCGGAGGCGCGCCGGTTGCTCGCCGCAGGGGGCTTCGACGTGGCGCACGTGCACATGGGGGTCGTCTCTCCCTTCGCCTGGGACATGGCCGGCCTGACCACCGACCTCGGTCTGCCGACGGCCCTGACCTGGCACTGCGTTCCTCGACCGGCCGCGCGGCCACTCGGCCCGATGATCCGGCGCTGGGCGGATCAGGGCGCGGTGCTCTCGGCGGTGTCCGGCTTCGCTGCGGAGGGTGTGCGACGGGCGGCGAAGGGGGAGCCCGTCGCCGTGCTCCCCAACGGCATCGACCCCAGCCTGTGGGCACCCCCGCTGGTCTGGATCCCACGTTCCGCGTGGGCGGTGCGAGCGCCAGCGAGCCTCGAGACCCACTCCGTCCGCCTCGTCACCGCCACCCGCCTCGCCCCCCGCAAGCGAGTCGGCGCACTGCTCTCCGTCGTCGCCGCCGCCCGTGGTCGACTCGGTCCGGGAGCCATGACCCTCGACGTCTACGGCGAAGGACCGCTGCGGCCGTGGCTGGAGGCTCGGGTGAGTGCGCTCGGGCTCGACGACGTCGTGCGCCTGCGTGGCCGCGTCACCCGCCCCGAGCTCGCGGCCGCCTGGCGCGAGGCGCACGCCTACCTCTCGCCGACGCGGCTCGAGGCCTTCGGGATCGCCGCGCTCGAAGCACGCACTGCGGGGCTGCCGGTCATCGCGCGCGCCGACTCCGGGGTGCGCGAGGTGGTCACCAACGGGGTCTCGGGGCTGCTCGCCCCCGACGACGCCGGGCTCGCCGACGCGCTCGTGCGGCTCGTCGCCGACGACACCCTGCGCACCCGGATCGCCGCGCACAACCGACGCGTCCCGCCCGCCCAGACCTGGGACCGCGTCGTCGCGCTCGCGGTCGACGAGTACCGACGGGCCGGCGCATGAGCGTCGTGGTCGTGGCCGACGGCCCGGACGGCGAGGTCGGGCGCTGGCGCTCGGGCACGGGCAGGACCGGCCGACCTGCTCGCCGCACACGGGTGGGCGGGGGAGCTGACGGGCAGCGGCCTCGTGGGCGACGACGTCGAGGTGCACTGGCGGGTGGCCGCGCTGCCCGGGCCGGTGTCTCCGCCGACCGTCGTGACAGGCCGCCCCGGCGCCACGGTCCTGCAGCGGCTCGCCGCCTATGCCCTCGTCGTCGACGAGGGGCGGCTGCTCATGTCGCAGCTCGCCGACTGGGTGGGCGGCGCCGGCGGGCTGTGGACGCTGCCCGGCGGTGGCGTCGACCCGGGTGAGTCCCCGGTCGACGGCGTTGTGCGCGAGGTGCACGAGGAAGCCGGGCAGCACGTCGTCGTCGACGAGCTCGTGCAGGTGCAGTCGCGTCACTGGGTGGGCGACGTGTCGGCCGGGGAGCGGCACGAGGACTTCCACGCCGTGCGCCTGATCCACCGGGCGACGTGTCCGCGACCGACACCCGCGCACGTCTCGAGGTCGACGGCTCGACGGGTGCTGCCGCATGGGTCCCGCTGGGCGAGGTCGGGCGACTGCCACTCGCCGAGATGGTCCGGCTGGCCTGGCCGCACGTGCCGGGCGGCGACTCCTACCCGTTGTAGGAGACGGCCGTCAGGTCCCCTACCCTTGGGCCCATGGACGCCCTGCACCTCATCCTCTACATCCTCCACATGCTCGCCATGCTGGCGATCGTCGTCGGCCCGGCCGTCGCCGGCCGCGGTCACCTCGTCCAGGTGTGGGGTGCGCGCCTCCAGCTGCTCATCGGGCTGGGTCTCACCGGTCTGGCCGAGGCGGGCGACGATCCGGTCAACCACGCGAAGATCGGCACCAAGCTCGTCATCATGATCGCCGTCCTCGCCTGCGCCGAGATCGGCAACGCCAAGGCCAAGCGTGGCGAGGCCGCCGCGATCAAGCTCGCCTGGGGCGCCGCCGGCCTGGCGGTCGTCAACGCCGCCATCGCCTTCCTCTGGTAGTCGCCGCGCCTGGCCGACCGCGTGTCGTCCTGCAGTTCGGCCTCCGGACCGCTCAGGATCCTCATGTCCTCGTCATGCGATGAGTGAACTGCAGGACGACACGCGCTGTCGCACGACCCAGGCGATGACCTCTCGCACCCAGTCGGGCTTGAACATCACTGCTCCCAGGCAAACCGGAGCACGACCCAGCCCGCGAGGATCATCTCGTCGTAGCGCCAGCAGTCTCTGCGCACGTCCTCACGCTTCTTGTGGAACTCGTGGCTGTCGGCCTCGAGCGCGACGCGGGTCACTGGGTCGCCCACGTCGGCGTGCAGGGTCCTCCCGTCCCGCAGGGTGATCGGCACCTGGGGGACCCAGCCGCGGTCGTCGGCCTGGACCGCCAGTCCACGCAGCCCTGACTCGAAGGGGTTGACGGCCTTGGCCGACGCGAGGTCGAGCACCCGGCGGGCCGCAACGCGTCCCGTGCGGGGCAGGTCCGCGTCCTTCAGCTGGCGTGGACTGACCAGCCTTGACCGCAGCGCCGAGTCCGCGACAGCCAGAGCCTCTGGGAGGTCGAGGTCGCGGGCGCAGTCGACGACCGTACGCAGCGGGGTGGTCACGCGCACCCCCAGATCATCGGGCGTGAGTGGCCTGAAGCGCAGCGCCACGTCCTCGGGCGCGCTGATGCCGCGGTCCCGCCGCGTGACCATCTCCGGTCTCGTCGGTGCGTGGAGCACACCCAGACCGTGGTGCAGAGCAGCGGACCGGTGACTGAGGTGCACCCCGAGCTCGGCAGCGCGGTGGTGGTCACCGTCGAGCGGCAGCCCGTAGACGCCGCGGCGGTGTCGGACGACGACACCCTCCTCCAGCGCTCTCTGCAGAGCCCAGGGTGTGGTCGCCTCGAGGATCTCGGCGCGGGTGGCGCTGCCGCCGCGCTGGGCCACGAGCAGTGGGATGACTGACATCACCCAAGGCTGGCGCAGACCGCCCGAGTGGCCGCGGGAGTTTCCACAGGGCCACGTCAGGGGACGAGGATGACCTTGCCCGTCGTCTGCCGTCCCTCGAGCGCGCGGTAGGCCTCGGCGGCCTCGGCGAAGGGGTAGGCGTGGTGGATCGCGATTTCGAGCCGCCCGGCGGCGATGTCGGCGAAGACCTCACGCCCGCGCATCAGCAGCTCGTCGCGCTCGACGATGTAGTGGGCCAGCGTCGGTCGGGTGACGAAGAGCGAGCCGCCCGAGTTGAGCCGTTGCAGGTCGACGGGGGGCACCTGCCCCGACGCCGCGCCGAAGAGCACGAGCGTGCCCCGGAGGCGCAGAGAGGCCAGCGACGCGTCGAAGGTCGCCTGGCCCACCCCGTCGTAGACGACGTCGACACCCGCGTCGGCCCCCAGCCGGCGTGCGGCGGCGGCGATGTCGGCGGCGAGGTCCTCGCTGCGGGCGTAGTTGATGACCTCGGAGGCGCCCCGGGAGCGAGCGATCTCGAGCTTGGTGTCCGACCCCGCCGTCGCGATGACGGTGCCGCCGCGGTTCGTGATCATCTGCGTCAGCAACTGCCCGACGCCACCGGCCGCGGCGTGCACGACGGCGACGGTGCCCTCCTCGACGCGCACGCAGTCGGTGACGAGCGCGTGCGCGGTCATGCCCTGCAGCGTTGCGGCACAAGCGGTCTCGAGGTCGACGTCGTCGGGCACGGGTAGCAGTCGTGTGGAGTCGGCGAGGACGAGCTCGGCGTGCAGGCCCGAGGTCATCGACCAGGCGACCCGGTCGCCGACGGCCACCGATGCGCCCTTGCCGACCGCGCGCACCGTGCCCGCCGCCTCGAAGCCCGCGACGTACGGCGGCTCGGTCGGGTAGATCCCCTGGCGCTGGTAGACGTCGATGAAGTTGACGCCACCGGCGGCCACCTCGACGAGCGCTTCGCCCGGCCCAGGCTCGGGCACCTCCCGCTCCTCGAGGGCGAGGACCTCGGGTCCTCCGTGGCGGGTGACGACGAGTGCGCGCATGGTGGCCATGACCCCAGCGTAGGACCGCCCCGGTCGCTGCCCTTCGAGACGCTCGCCCGCTGCGCGGACTCGCTCCTCAGGACCCGGGTCGCTCTGCGAGCGTCTCGAAGGGTCAGAGCGACCCGATGACCTCGTCGAGCATCGCCTCGGTGAGCCGGCCGGTCTGGGTGTTGTGCTGGCTCACGTGGTAGCAGCCGACGAGCTCCACCACGCGTCCCTCGGGCGTGCGCAGCACGCGCGGGCGCCGTGGCCGAACTTCGGCTTCGGCCGCGGCACCTCCCACCCGGCATGCCGCACCCCGGCGATGGTCGCGTCCCACCCGATCGCACCCAGGCACATGATCGAGCGGACGAAGGGAGCGCTCCTCGCCAGATCGGCGTCGAGCCACGGTGCGCACGTCTGCCTCTCAGCGGTCGTGGGCTTGTTCTGCGGGGGAGCGCACCGCACGGGCGCCATGATCCGCACGCCGTCGAGGGTCAGGCCGTCCCCGGCCGCCCACGACTCGGGCTGGCTGGCGTAGCCGGCCCGGTGCAGCGCGGCGAAGAGCCAGTCACCCGACCGGTCACCGGTGAAGTTGCGGCCCGTCCTGTTGGCCCCGTGCGCCGCAGGCGCGAGCCCCACGACCACGACCGGGGCATCGGGCGGGCCGAGCGCCGGCACCGGTCGCCCCCAGTAGGGCTGGTCGGCGAAGGCCGCGCGCTTGCTCGTCGCCACCTCCTCGCGCCACGCGACGAGACGGGGGCAGGCGCGGCAGACCGAGATCCGCGCGTCGAGCTCCTGGTTGGCCGCTCCCTTCGCCAGTCGTCGCACCTGAGCAGCCGTGCGGGCCACGGGCGTCTCCGCGCTCGCGAGGTCGTCCGGCCAGCCGGCCCCGGGCTCCACCGGCGAGGCGAAGGGAGTCCCCGTCACCGGGTGCGGCAGCAGCGGGTCGTCGGTCATCGGTCTGCGATCTCGGTGGTGCGGTTTTGCCGGGTGTGGAGGACCCTGACGACGAGGATGTCGCGGGTGCTCTCGACCCGGCAGAACACACCGAAGGGGAAGGCGCGCAACCTGGCGCGGCGAAGACCGCGCATCCCATCGACGGGCGGGGCTCCCGACGGAAACATCAGGATGCGCTCGAACGCGACGTCGACGTCCGCCAAGAATCGGTCTCGGAGGGGCGCGCTGACATCGGCGTAGTGGTCACGGGCACGCAGCAGGTCGTCGGCGGCATGTTGCGTGAGGTGGATCGTCACGGACTGGAGTGCAGCTGCTCGCGGACAGCCTCCCAGTCGTGAACGGCTGCGGGGTCGTCGCGGTGGGCCTCGAGCGCCTCCAGCAGGCGGCGGCGCTCCTCGTCACTCGGGTGGTAGACGGGTTCGCCGAAGTGCGTGCGCAGTGCCTCCTGGACGACCTCTGATCGGCTCCGATGCTCGATCGAGCGGGCCCGCTCGACCACGTCGTAGAGCTCGTCCGGCAGGGTCACGGTCACCTTGCGCATCATCGACGCCACCTCCTGGGTATGACGAAATCATACCGAGCGCCACCTGCTCTGGCAGGGTGGAGTCATGGCCATCGACGAGCACCTCGCCACCCGCGTCCGGTCGGACCTCACCGACCGCGGCATCGAGTGGCAGGAGAAGCGGATGTTCGGCTCCCTGATCTTCATGGTCGGCGGGTCGATCCTCGTCGGGGTGCGCGGCGGGGGAGGGCTGCTCGCGCGCGTCGACCCTGCTGAGAGCGCGGACCTGCTCGCCGATGCCGGCCCGCTCTACGCGCAGGTCGCCGACATGGGCGGCAAGGACATGGGCCCGAGCTGGTTGGACGTGCACCCCGACGCCGTGGCGGACGAGGCCGGCTTGACCCACTGGATCGATGCCTGCCTGCGACGCGGGGATTAGGCGCGCGCGCGATCAGTCGCCGGGGTCCGCCGGGCCCTCGTGCCCCGCGGCCTCGTCACGCTCGGCCCGCTCGAGCAGCGGCGTCAGGTCGTGCGCGATGTCGTCGATGCTCGCGTGCAGGTCGCCGACCCGCGCGAAGCGCGCTGGCACGGTCGCGATCGTGCAGTCCTGCGGCTCGACGTCGGCGATCTCGTCCCAGGTGATCGGCGTCGACACCGTCCCGCGCGCGTTGCCTCGCACCGAGTAGGCGGCCGCGATCGTGTGGTCGCGGGCATTTTGGTTGTAGTCGACGAAGACCGCCGCCGGGTCGCGGTCCTTGCGCCACCACGTCGTCGTCACGTCCTGCGGCGCACGCCGCTCGACCTCACGGGCGAAGGCGAGCGCCGCCCTTCGCACGTCGGCGAACTCCCACCGCGGCTCGACCCGCACGTAGACGTGCAGACCGGACCCGCCGCTCGTCTTGGGGTATCCGACGACACCGAGCTCGTCGAGGACCTCGTGGACGACGCCGGCCACCCGCCGCACCCGGTCGAAGGGAGCATCCGGCATGGGGTCGAGGTCGATCCGCCACTCGTCGGGCCGGTCGACGTCGGCGCGGCGGACATTCCACGGGTGCAGCTCGACGGTGCTCATCTGCACCGCCCAGATGATCGCGCCGAGCTCCGTCGGGCACAGCTCGTCGGCGTGCAGGTCGTACCGCGGGAAGTGCAGCCGCACCGTCTCGACCCAGTCGGGCGCGCCCTTCGGCAGCCGCTTCTGGTGGACCTTGGCGCCGCTCACGCCCTTGGGAAACCGGTGCAGCATCGTCGGCCGCTCGCGCAGCGCCCGCAGGATCCCGTCGCCGACGGCGAGGTAGTAGTGCGCGAGGTCGAGCTTGGTCTCGCCCCGCTCGGGGAAGTAGACCCGGTCGGGGGAGGAGATGCGCACGTCGCGCCCCCCGACGTCGAGGTGGACGTCGTCGCCGTGCTCGCCGCGGGCCATGCCCCGACAGTACTCACGACGGTCCCTGAGGAGGTCGCGCAGCGACCGTCTCGAAGGGACCCGCCTACCCGATGAGCGCGCCCGCCGGCCGGTCCGTGACGACCGTCGGCACCCAGTAGCGCCGCTTGCCGACCCGCGAGTCCTCGTAGACCCCGCCGGCGCCCTCGATCGTGGCCCGGGAGGCGACGTTGTCCTCGTCGCACGTGATGAGCACCCGCTCGTGGCCCATCTCGGCGGCGAGCTCCAGGACCTGGCGAAGGGCGGTGCTCGCGTGCCCCTGCCGCCGCGCCGAGGGGCGCACCGAGTAGCCGATGTGCCCGCCCTGCTCGAGGAGGAAGTCGGTCAGCTCGTGGCGGAAGGAGATCGACCCGAGATAGGTGTCGCCCTCGACGATCCACAGATAGGTGCACGGGACGAAGTGCGCCGGGCGCGGCGTCTCCGGCAGCTCGTCGGCGCGGCGGGCCTGCACGAGGCGGCGGAACTCCTCGGGGTCCTCGAGCCCCTCACGGGTGAAGTCGTGGCCGGCGAAGCCGGTGGTCGGGTCGGCGGCCAGCTCGAGCATGCCGTCGCCGTCACGGTGCGCCCCGTCGAACTCGTCGAGAGCCTCGAGGTAGGAGCGCTGGTAGCGGGCGTCGGGTCGCACGATCTGGGTCATGACGGACACCCTAGGCCGACCAATCTCCCACTATGTGAATAGGAGTTTGACGCGAGGAGTGCGCACGTGGTGGGCTCTCGGCATGGACCTCTCGACGCACACCTGGACCCCCTTCGCCGGGGTGCGTCGCCTGCACCTGGACCTCGCGCTCCACCTCGGTGCCCTCTGTCGCTGCTGCGCCTGACCGCAGCCCGCAGACCACCGCACAGAGAGCCGACCCATGTACACGACCCAGTCCACCCCTGTCCGCCCGACGCCCGGCGTCGAGGCCTTCACCCCCGTCCAGCTGCTGCGCCTGACCCAGCTCTTCGCCTCCGACCCGGCCCTGCCCGACACCCTCGGGCCCGACCCCGACCGCCCCGGCGAACGCACCTGGCGGCTGCTCGCCGACAGCCCGCCGCCTGCAGGTCTGGCTCATCCGGTGGCCCGTCGGCGCCGGCACCGGCTGGCACGACCACGGCGGCGCGCGAGGCGGGTTCACCGTCGTGCGCGGCACCCTGACCGAGCACACCCGTGAGCGGTCCGTCGAGGCCTCCGAGCTGCACGAAGGGGGGGCCGCGCCTTCGGCGGCAGCCACCTCCACGACGTCACCAACCTCGGTCGCGAGGTGGCCGTCTCGGTCCACGCCTACAGCCCGACGCTGGCGCAGATGACCCACTACGACCTCGTCGACGGCGTACTGCGGCCCTCCGGCGTCGAGCCGCGACAGGCGTGGTGAGCGAGATGGCGGCCCAGCACGACGGCATCGACGCCCTCCTCGCCGACGCCCGCTCCCGGCTGACCCGCGTCTCCCCGGTGCAGGCCTGGCGGGAGGTGCGTGACGGCACCGCCCGCCTCGTCGACATCCGTCCGGCGGCGCAACGGCAGGTCGAAGGGGAGGTCGCCAGCGTCCTCGACCCGTGGGTCATCGAGCGCAATGTCCTCGAGTGGCGGCTCGACCCGCGGCAGGAGGCGTCCCTGCCGGGCGTCACCCTCGGTGACCGCGTCATCGTCATCTGCCAGGAGGGCTACACCTCGTCGCTGGCGGCGGACTCCCTGCGCTCCATCGGGATCGAGCTGGCGACGGATGTCGTCGGTGGCTTCGCCGCGTGGCGCGAGCTCGGGCTACCGGTCGCCCGGCTGCGCGCCGCCTGACCCGCGGTCAGGGTGTCGCCGGGTCGACCGGTGTCGGGTAGGCGCCCTCGGGCACCGGGGCGGCCACCTCCGGTGCCCGCAAGGTGCGCACCTCCCGCGAGAGCAGGGCGAGCAGGCACGAGACGAGGATGATCGCCGCGCACACGAGCAGGGCGGTGTGCGCGCCGAGGTGGACCGCCGCCGGTCCGGCGAGCAGCACCCCGACGGGGCCGAAGAGCATCGACCCGAAGGCGTCGTAGGAGGCCACCCGCGAGAGGGCCTCGGCGGGGACCTCCCGCTGCATCGTCGTCTGCCACAGGACGGTGAAGGTGTCCATGCCCAGGCCCATCGCGAAGCCGGCGACCACGACGAGTGCCAGCGGCGCGCCCAGCCCGAGGAGGAGGTAGGGCAGGGCCGTGAGCGAGGTGAGCAGCACGCCGACGAGGATCGGGCGACGGGGCCGCAGGCGCAGGGCCACGAGCACCCCGACGAGCATGCCGATCGCCTCGCCGGTGAGGATCGCCGACCACGCACCGGCCCCGCCGAGCTCGGCCTCGGCGACCACCGGGCCGAGGACGGTGTGGGCGCCCTGCCAGGCAAGGATGAGCAGGGCGAACTGCGCGACGACCACCCACAGCCACTCGCGGGAGGAGAACTCGACCCACCCCTCCTGCAGCTCGGCGAGGACGGAGGTCCCCCCTTCGCGTCCGGGGCGTGGGGTCGAGCCGATGCGCCAGGCGAAGGTGGCGGCAGCGGCGTACACGGCGGCGGCCGTGACGAGCGCCCAGCCGGGGCCGATGAGGACGACGACCGCGCCCGCGGCGACGAGCCCGCCGACCCGAGCGACGTTGGCGCCCACCGCGAGCAGCGCATTGGCCGACTGCAGCCGGTCGGGCGGGGCGACCTCGGGGATGATGCCGGACAGCACCGGCCACACGACCGCGCCGGCGAGACCGGTGAGCACGGCGAAGGCGCACACGAGCGGGATCGGCGCCCACCCGAGCAGCAGCATCGTCCCGATCCCCAGCCACGCGACGAGCGAGAGGCACTCGCCGGTGAACATCACGAGCCGCCGCGGGTAGCGGTCGGCGACGACCCCGCCGAGGAGCAGGCCGAGCACGTGCGGGATCGCCTCCGAGGCGACGACGAGCGAGAGCGTCCCCGCGTCGGCGCCGGGGAGACGCAGGATGCCGAAGGCCAGCGCCACCGGCGCGAAGGCGAGCCCGAGCACCGACAGGGTGCGCGCGGCGAAGAGCGCCGCGAAGCGCCGCTCCCGCAGCAGGCTCAGGTCCTCGCGCATCCCGCTCACCGGCGCAAGATACTCCGCATCACCTCCGCTCCCGGCTTCCGGGGAGGCCGGGTGACGCGCTGCCGAAGTCCTCCGTTCTCCTGTGGTGGCGTCGTCGTCCACGACTTCGGCTTGATGCCGCGTCACCCGACCTCCCCGTCCGCGGGGCCTGTCACCGCGGCGACGTACGCTGGAGGGCGAGATGAGCAGCCTCTTCGACGACCTCCCTGATGCCCTGCCCGGTGACTGGACCGCGGACGTGACCGATGCCGGGGTGCCGGCGTGGGCGATGTCCGAGGAGGGGCCCACCCGGGCCGCTCACAGCGCACACAAGCGGCCCCCGGAGCGCGACCCCGAGGAACTCGTGGCGGGGCTCAACCCCGCCCAGCGCGAGGCCGTCCTGCACGAGGGCGGCCCCCTGCTCATCGTCGCGCGCCGGCTGCGGGCAAGACCCGGGTGCTCACCCACCGCATCGCCTACCTGCTCGCCGCCCGCGGCGCGCAGCCGGGGCAGATCCTCGCGATCACCTTCACCAACAAGGCCGCCGCGGAGATGCGCGAGCGAGTCGAGGACCTCGTCGGGCCGCGGGCGAAGGCGATGTGGGTCATGACCTTCCACTCGGCGTGCGTGCGCATCCTGCGCCGCGAGGCGACGAAGGTCGGCATGAAGAGCAGCTTCTCGATCTACGACGCGGCCGACAGCCAGCGGCTCATCGCGCTCGTCATGCGCGACCTCGACCTCGACCCCAAGCGCTTCCCGCCGCGGGCCATGGGCCATCGGATCAGCAATCTCAAGAACGAGCTCGTCGACGAGGAGGAGTACGCCCGCCGGGTCTCGGCCGACGAGGACGCGCAGCAGCCGGGTGGCACCCACCAGGACCAGACGCTGTCGCAGGTCTACACCGAGTACCAGCGGCGGCTGCGCCAGGCCAACGCGCTCGACTTCGACGACATCATCATGACGACGGTGCACGTCCTGCAGGCCTTCCCCGACGTGGCCGAGCACTACCGGCGCCGCTTCCGGCACGTGCTCGTCGACGAGTACCAGGACACCAACCACGCGCAGTACCAGCTCGTGCGCGAGCTCGTCGGCGGGGCGGACGGCCAGGCGCAGGGCGAGCACGCCGTCGAGCCGAGCGAGCTTGTCGTCGTCGGCGACGCCGACCAGTCGATCTACGCCTTCCGCGGGGCCTCGATCCGCAACATCATCGAGTTCGAGGAGGACTACCCCGACGCGCGCTCGATCCTCCTCGAGCAGAACTACCGCTCGACCCAGACGATCCTCACCGCGGCCAATGCCGTCATCGAGCGCAACGAGTCGCGCCGCAAGAAGAACCTGTGGACCGAGTCCGGCTCCGGCGAGCCGATCATCGGCTACGTCGGGGACAACGAGCACGACGAGGCCTCCTTCATCGCCAAGACGATCGACGAGCTCCACGACGAGCACGGCGTGCGGCCCGGCGACGTCGCCGTCTTCTACCGGACCAACGCGCAGTCTCGCGCCATCGAGGAGGTCTTCGTCCGGGTCGGTCTGCCCTACAAGGTCGTCGGTGGCACCCGCTTCTACGAGCGAAGGGAGGTCAAGGACGCCCTGGCCTACCTGCACGTCGTCGCCAACCCCGCCGACACCGTCAACCTGCGCCGGATCATCAACGTCCCCAAGCGGGGTATCGGTGACCGGGCCCAGGCCGCCGTGGCCCAGCTCGCCGACCGTGAGCGCATCCCCTTCGTGGCCGCCCTCGGCCGCGTCGAGGACGCGCCCGGCATCGCGACCCGCTCCGTGACGGCCGTGCGCGGCTTCACCTCCCTCCTGGAGGGCCTGCGCGAGCTGCAGGAGGAGGGGGCCGGCATCGGCGACCTGCTCGCCGCGGTCCTCGAACGCACCGGCTACGTCGCCGAGCTGCAGGCCAGTCGTGACCCGCAGGATGAGACCCGCCTGGAGAACCTGCAGGAGCTCGTCGGGGTCGCCCGCGAGTTCGACGCGACGCGGGAGGCGACCGGCGAGGTCATCAGTCTCGACGACTTCCTCGAGCAGGTGAGCCTCGTGGCCGACGCCGACGAGATCCCCGACGACGAGGCCGACGACCAGGGCGTCGTCACCCTCATGACCCTCCACACGGCCAAGGGCCTGGAGTTCCCCGTCGTCTTCCTCACCGGCATGGAGGACGGCACCTTCCCGCACCAGCGCAGCCTGGGCAAGGAGAGCGAGCTCGAGGAGGAGCGGCGGCTGGCCTATGTCGGCATCACCCGCGCCCGCGAGCGGCTGCACCTGTCGCGGGCCGCGGTGCGCAGCGCCTTCGGCGCGCCGCAGTACAACCCCGCGTCACGCTTCCTCGACGAGATCCCCGAGCACCTCCTGCGGTGGGAGCGCACCGGTCCGCCGGTCGGCCCGACCCGCTCGACGCGCACCCCCGGCCGTCGCCCGCCTC
>NZ_JBNFOF010000021.1:0-25887 GCF_057364645.1 Janibacter sp. CFPM2_SD2 | reverse complement strand
GCTGGCGCACGAGGGCCTGCTGTGACCGCGGTGGCCGGGTCCGGCCAGGCGCCGATCTGGCGCGACGTCGTCGGCCAGGCCGAGACGATCGCGACCCTCGAGCGGGCCGTCGCCGACTCCGGCGGCCATGACCCACGCATGGCTCTTCACGGGACCGCCCGGGTCGGGGCGCTCGACCGCGGCCAGGGCCTTCGCCGGGGCGCTGCTGTGCCCGACCGGTGGCTGCGGCGAGTGCCGTGAGTGCCGCACCGCGCTCGAGCAGCACGTCGACGTCGACGTGCTCGCGACCGAGGCGCTGTCGATCGGCGTCGCCGCGACCCGCGACCTCGTCCAGCTCGCCGGCCGCTCCCCGAGCGTCGGGCGCTACCGGATCATCCTCGTCGAGGACGCCGACCGGCTCACCGAGCAGTCGGGCAATGCCCTGCTCAAGGCGCTCGAGGAGCCGACACCACGCACGGTCTGGCTGCTCTGCGCGCCGAGCCTCGAGGACGTGCTCATCACCGTCCGCTCACGCTCGCGGCACGTGCGGTTGCGCACGCCGCCCGTGCCCGAGGTGGCCCGCCTGCTCGAGCGCCGCGACGGTGTCGACATCGGCATGGCCACCTATGCAGCGCGCGCCGCGCAGAGTCACATCGGGCTGGCCAAGCGGCTGGCCACCGACGAGGGCGCGCGCATCCGTCGCCGTGACACGATCGCGATGGCCGGGCGCATCCGCGGCGTCTCCGATGCCGTCGGTGCCGCCGCCGACCTGCTGCAGATCGCCGAGCAGGAGCGTGACCGCACGCTCGAGGCGCGCGCCGCGGCGGAGCGGGAGCGCCTCCTCGAGACCCTCGGCGCCGACCCGAGCGCCCGGACCCAACCGCCGCACGTGCGCGCCCAGATCACCTCCTTGGAAAAGGAGCAGAAGACCCGCGCCACCCGGTTCACCCGCGACATGATCGACCGCGCCCTCGTCGACCTGCTGTCGGTCTACCGGGACGCGCTCGTCCTGCACGCCGGCTCGCCCGTCGCCCTCGTCAACGAGGACGCCCGACCGGTCGTCGAGGAGGTCGCGCGGGCCTTCGGTGGTGAGGGTCTGCTCGTGGCGATGGAGGCCATCGCCACGGCCCGCGAGCGCATCGCGGCCAACGTCGCCCCGCTGCTCGCGCTCGAGGCGATGGCGATCTCGCTGCAGCTGCCGACCCGCTGAGCGACATCAGGGGCGACAGGTAGCGTCTGCGCCATGAGTCGTGCCCGTCGCCCCGTCCGTGTCCTGGCTGCCGCGGCGGCGCTGCTCCTGCCGGTGGCGGGCTGCTCGCTGCTCGAGCCCGACACCCAGCCCACCGGGCTCGGCCCCGGCAACACCGCGCCGCCGGCGGGGACCACGGGGCTCGAGCGCTTCTACGAGCAGCAGCTCGACTGGGGTCCCTGCGAGCGCGGCGACGGCGAGTGCGCCGAGCTCGAGGTCCCGATGGACTACGAGCACCCCGACGGCCGCACCCTCGAGATCGCGGTGCTCCGGGTCCCGGCGAAGGACGAGGCCGCGGGCTCTGTCGTCGTCAACCCCGGCGGCCCGGGCGGCTCGGGCGTGGACTACGCGGCCGCGGCCGACTTCATCGTCAGCGACCAGATCCGGCGGCACTTCGACGTCGTCGGCTTCGACCCGCGAGGCGTCGGGCGCTCCGAGCCGATCGACTGCCTGAGCGATGCCGAGATGGACGACTACCTCGCCAAGGACCCGACGCCCGACACCCCGGAGGAGAAGGCGGCGGGGGAGCGGGCACAGCAGGACTTTGCCGACGGCTGCGAGGCCAAGAGCGGCGAGCTGCTCGGCCACGTCTCGACCGCCGACGCCGCCCGCGACATGGACGTGCTGCGGGCCGTGCTCGGCGACGGCAAGCTCACCTACCTCGGCAAGTCCTACGGCACCTATCTCGGTGCGACCTATGCCGACCTCTTCCCCGACCGCGTGGGCCGGCTCGTGCTCGACGGCGTGCTGCCGCCCGACGCGACATCGGAAGAGGTCGCGATCGGTCAGGCCAAGGGCTTCGACACCGCGACCCGGGCGTGGGCGCAGGACTGCGTCGACGACGACTGCCCGCTCGGGTCGAGCGCCGACGAGGTCGTCGAGCACGTGCAGGACCAGCTCGAGGCGCTCGACGCCAAGCCGCTGCCCGCGAGCGCCGGGATCAAGCTCACCGAGGGGTGGGCGACGTGGGGCATCGCGCAGGCGATGTACGACCAGGGCATGTGGTCGCAGCTGACCGACGCGCTCGTCGCGGCGAAGGACGGCGACGGTGGTCCGCTGAGCGAGCTCGGCCGCAGCTATGCCGGTCGTGACGCCGGCGGCGTCTACCAGAACAACATGCTCGAGGCCCTGCCCGCCGTCTCCTGCCTCGACACCCCGGACGGACCCGGCGACCCCGACGACCTCGTGGCCCGCGCAGAGAAGGAAGCGCCCATCTGGGGCCGCGCGCTCGCCTCCGAGTCACCGTGCGCGCAGTGGCCGGTCAAGGCCACCAACACGCCGCACGAGGTCGAGGCGAAGGGAGCCGACCCGATCCTCGTCGTCGGCACCACCCGCGACCCGGCGACGCCCTACGAGTGGGCGAAGCGGCTGCACGAGCAGCTCGCCGACTCCGCGCTCGTCACCCACGAGGGCGACGGGCACACCGCCTACATGCGGCAGAACTCGTGCGTCGACAAGGCCGTGGACCAGTACTGGCTGACGGGCGCACTGCCCGATGGTGGCGAGCTCACCTGCAAGGAGTGAGCTTCCCGGTCCCTGAGGAGGTCGGGAAGCGACCGTCTCGAAGGGTCAGCTGGTGACGGTCACCGTGTCGCGCCAGCTCGGCAGCCACGCGCCCGAGCTCGTGTCGCGTCCGCTGAGCACGACCTCGTAGCTGCCGGGCGTGGCCCAGCTGCCGTCGGGCAGCCGGCCGTCCCACGGCACCTCGAGCGTGCCGTCATCGGTGCGCGTGCCGGTGGAGTCGGCGACGACGCCGTGCTCGTCGCTGCTCACCCGCACCCGCCAGGTGATGTCGCCGGTCGTCTGGGCACGCAGGGTCGACCCGCCGGTGCCCCGCTCGATCCTGCGGGGGCTGGTGCTCGGCTTGTAGATCGCGGTGCCCTGACGCTCGCGGGCGCCGGCGCGGATCTCGCCCAGCCGGGCGTAGAGGTACTGCCCGGGGCAGTCCGTCTGGCCGACGTTGCGGTGCCCGAGCACCGTCGGGCGCCACACGCCACCGATCGTCGCCTTCGCGGTCGGGTCGACGTGGTGGCGGGCGAGCTTCCATGCCGTGAACCGCTCGATGCTCGTCTCCATGACGTCCGGCGCGGCGACGACGTCGTAGTCGCCCATCGCGGAGATGCCGAAGGTCTGGCTGTTGACGCCCTGCGCATGCGCGCCGATGACGGCCTTGTCCAGGCCACCCGCGCGTCCCTCCCACAGCCGGCCGAAGCGGTCGACGAGGACGTTGTAGCCGATGTCGTTCCACCCGCGGCCGTTGACGTGGAAGTCGTAGATGCCCCGCAGGATCGCCGGGACCTCCTCGGCGGAGTAGCCGTTGACCCCGGCGGTGTGGTGGACGACCGCGCCCCGCACCTGGCCGTACTCGGGGTCGCCCTTGCGGATCGACTCGTCCGCGCCCCACTCGGCCCGGCTGTGGACGGTCGGCTTGGCCTGGGGGTTGGTGCTGGTCGTCGAGCTCGTCGACGTGGCGCTGTCGGCGCTCGACGTGCCGGGCTCGACGAGGTCGACCTCGAGGTCGTGGGGTGCGCCGCCGGCCGACTCGACGCGCACCTGGATCCCGTCGGAGGAATCCGCGATGAGCGGCTGCGTCCCGCCGCGTGTGGCGGCCGCCTCGCTCGTGCCTGCGTCGGGCCCGGCCTCGGCCTGGAGGAGGCTCCAGCCGCTCCACCGTCCGGTCTCGGCGTCCCGGGTGCGCACGAAGGCCTCGACGTCGGAGCGTTCGCCGCTCCACGTGACCCCCGCGACGCGGAAGTCCTGCGTCGCCAACGCATCGGTCATGCCGACCACCCGGTCGCCGGAGCGGCCGGCGGAGGGGACCGTCGGCGCGGCCGACAGGGCGGCTCGGTCCACGCCCCGGATCGGGATCGAGTCGCGTTGCGCCGCAACGGGGCTGGGGGCGGCGGAGGCTGGCGCCGAGCCCATCAGGGAGGCCGCGAGAGCGGCGGTGGTCAGGCAGGGCAGAGCACGACGAAGGGAGCTCACGGGGACACCTCGCAGGGGGTTTGGGTCCGATGGGCCCGGCCCACGCTAGCCGCGGGTGGACGGCCCTGCAGGACGAGCCGGACCCGTTGCGGCACAGGGGAAGCGCCCCCTTCGCCCGGGGCGAGGCCGTGCGAAGGGAGGAGCCTGGGTACGAGTACTCCGGGAGAGCGCGCGGGGTGGGGCCCACAATGCGGAGGTGACCATTCCACGGCAGCTGCTGAAGAACGCCACCGGCTTCGCGCTGGTCTGGGCGGTGGCGAAGCTGGCCCACCGGGTGCGCTTCCGCACCGCGGGGGCCGTGCCGCGCAGGGGGCCGGTGATCCTCGTGGCCAACCACCTGACGATGTCCGACCCGCTGGCCGTGGCGCGGGTGGCGATCGGGCACCGGCGCTTCCCGCACTTCCTGGCGATGCAGGAGGTCTTCGGCTGGCCGGTCGTCGGTGCCCTCGCCCGGGCCACCGGCCAGATCCCCGTCGCACGCGGCTCGGCGTCCGCGGCCGGAGCGCTCGACGCGGCCTCCGACCGGCTCGTCCAGGGGGCAGCTCGTCGCGCTCTACCCCGAGGGGCGCCTGACGACCGAGCCCGACAAGATGCCCGGCCCGGCACGGACCGGGGCTGCGCGGCTCGCCCTGCGTCACCCCGAGGCCCCGGTCGTCCCGGTCGGGACGTGGGGGCCGCAGCAGGGCACCGGCACCTGTGGCACCGGCACACCGCCTGCCTGTCCGTGGGCGACCCGGTCGACCTGTCGGCGTGGGCGGGGCGGACCGACGACGCCGCGGCCAGAGAGGTCACCGACGCGATCATGGCGGCGATCCGCGAGGAGATCGGGCACGCCCGGCAGATGTGGGAGACCCGCTGACCCCTTCGCCGCGGGTCCCGGCGTCGCCTGGCGTCGTTGATGTCACTCGGTTGCCCGGAGAAGGGGGACCAGGTGGCACCAACGACGCCGGGCTCGCAGCAGGGCTGTGTCTGGCCCCGGAAATGACGAAAACCCCCGATTTCTCGAGGGTTTCGTGTGGAGCCGCCTGTCGGAATCGAACCGACGACCTTCTCATTACGAGCACGAAGGGTGCGCAGTGCGGCCCGATTGCGGGCAGTGCAGTCGGTGCGTTTCGTGAGTTCTACACCCCGTTGTGCGCTGAGGGGGTACCACGGGGGTACCAACTCCCGCGGAGGTCCATCGCCCCGATAGCGGAGCAGAGAAGAGCTCGTAGAGGTTCGGTCAAGGTCCCTTCTTCGCGATGCTGCCCACCGCATGTTCGGGAGGACATACCTGGACCATGCAACCGAGCTGGGCCTTGACCAGTTCTCGAAGAGGTCGGATCGTCGCCCGCCGGGGAGATGGATCGGACGAGAGTGACAGCCCCCACCTGCGCCGCCGACAAGCGTGCGTAGGTGGGGGTGCGCGTAGGGCGAGGAACGAGCCCGGAGCGCGGGGGTCCCTACCGGAGCGCGCGCCGGAGGCGTGCGCGCGGGCCGAAGGCCCGCCTTGAGTCAGTAGGGAAAGTCATCACACCAGGTGCTGGAGGGCGGGTTCTGGTGACGCCGCGTCGTCGGACGAACTACAAGAGTGCGAAGGGTTCCAATTCACCCCCCGAAGGGTGGTGGTTCGCTCTACGTGTGTTGAACCGAGGTGCATGCTCGCTCTCGTACTGCGGTCGTCTCCAGCTGGATGGTGGCATGCTCGAAGGAAACGGGAAAGTGCTCCTTCACACACGAAATGAGCTGCTCCAGAATCTGTGGTGCGTGGCCCGATTCGAAGCACTCGTCATCTATCACGACGTGCGCGGAGATGACGGGCAGGCCAGTGCCGATCGTGGAGGCGTGCAGGTCGTGGACCTCGCGAACATGCTCCAGCTCAAGGATGTGTGTCCGCACGGCGTCCAGGTCGACGTCCTTCGGGGTGAACTCCATCAGCACCCGCACGGTCTCGCGCAAGAGCTTGTATGCGCGGGGGAGGATTAGGGCCGCGATGAACAGCCCGGCGATGGTGTCCGCTCGTTGGAACCCTGTGGTGGCGATCACGATGGCGGCCACGATCACCCCGAGGGACCCCAAGGCGTCGTTGAGCACTTCGAGGAATGCCGCGCGCATGTTGAAGTTCGCGTCGCGACTGGAGGACAGGACCGCCATCGCGCCGATGTTGGCTATAAGTCCGATGATGCCGAAGAGCAGCAGTTCCCTGGCTTGGACCTGCGTGGGCTCAACCAGTCGGCGGACCCCTTCGATGGCCGCGTAAGAACCCACCAGCAGCAGCAACGCCGCTTGGCCCAGTGCAGCGACGATCTCGATGCGCGCAAAACCCCACGTGCGCTGGCTGCTGGGGGGCCGCAGCATCATGGTGGCTGCGATAACCGCGACCAGCAGGCCGGTGGAGTCCGATAGAGCGTGGGCAGTGTCCGTCAGCAGCGCCAGGCTGCCGGTGATGACGCTTCCGATCGCCTGCGCGATGACGATGAACGAGGTGATGCCAAAGGCAATCAGAAGGCGGTTGCGCAAGCCACTGCCCGCTTGCCCATGTGTCGGGCGGTGGTGGTGGTCGGATCCCATCAGACCTCCTCGGTCGTAAGTTGGTCGTGGTCACGGTGCTCGCGCAGGGACAACGACGCGCCCGACGCTGCCAGTAGCGCATCCGCGCTTTCGAACAGGGCACACAGTCGGGACGAATCGGTTAACGAGAACCACGACGCGCGGCCCTCGGTCCGCACCCTCACCAGCCCACAGTCCCGCAGGCACGCCAAGTGCTTGCTCACCGTCGACTGAGCAAGGTGCATGTGGTCGACCAAGTCGCGGACCCGATGCTCCCCACTGGAGAGGTGCTTCAGGAGCGCCAGGCGCGTCGGCTCGGCCAAGGCATGGAACAAGGCAGCGCAGGCGTCAGACACCTCCATCGCGACTGGATCTTCATGCTGGCTATTGATCGTCATAGAGCGATGCTACCGTCGCGGAGCGATCAATTGGCGCCCAGTACCCCGGCTGGCATACAGGTCAGTCGTCAATGTATGGTCACTGGATGCTGACTAGTGCCGCTCGACTGGACGTGCTCAATCGTTTGGGTAGAGCGATGGCGGATCCGACTCGAGCGCGGATCTTGGTGTCGTTGTTGCAGGACGCGAGTTATCCAGCGCAGTTGGCTAAGGATCTAGGACTGAGCCGCACGAACGTCTCGAATCATCTGGCCTGTCTGCGCGGCTGCGGGATCGTGACCACCGCACCGGAGGGACGTCGCACCCGGTACGAGATCGCCGACGCGCATCTGACTCGGGCGTTGGAGACCTTGATGGACGTGGTCTTGGCGGTCGACGACGGCGTCCCCTGCATGGATGCGGACTGCGATGTACCGCTGTGCTGCGGGGCCACGCCTCCACTCATCCTCGAAGAGACGAATGAGGTTGCGCGATGAGCGATGCATGCTGTGGAGACTCTGACGAGACGGCACCCGATGACCTGGTGCCGTGGTGGCGCGACCGAGGCCTGGCCCTGCCGGCCATCGCGGGCGTTTTCTGGCTGAGTGGCTTGCTCCTGGAGTTCGCCGGCGCCGAGGTCCCCGCCGTGGTCATCTACGCGGTCGGTGTGGCGGCCGGGGCCTGGACGTTCGCCCCGAGCGCGGTGCGCCGCCTGGTCACGGGGCGGGGGAGTGGCCGGCTGGGTGTGGGCCTGTTGATGACGATCGCCGGCACCGGCGCTGTGCTTCTAGGGCACGTGGGTGAGGCTGCTGCTTTGGCCTTCCTGTTCTCGATTGCCGAGGCACTTGAGGACCGCGCTATGGACCGGGCCCGTCACGGGCTGCGGGCGTTGTTGTCCCTGATCCCGGAGACCGCCCTCGTGTCACGAGCAGAAACGGACGAGCGGATCCCCGCCGAGCAGGTCCGGCGCGGCGATGTCCTCCTCGTCGGCGCTGGCGACCGAGTCAGCACGGACGGCGTCGTCGAGGTAGGCCACTCGTGGATGGACACCTCTGCGATCACCGGGGAGTCGATCCCCGTCGAGGTCGCACCCGGCGACGAGATCGCGGCCGGATCGGTCAACACGTCGGGCACGTTGCGCATCACAGCAGTCGCCGACGGGCGCGACAACTCCCTGACCCAGATGGTCGAGCTCGTCGAGCAGGCTCACGCGGACAAGGGCGAGCGTGCGCGCCTGGCTGACCGCATCGCCCGACCACTCGTCCCGTTGGTGCTGCTGGCCGCTACTGCGATCGCGGCGTACGGGTTCGTCGTGGGCGACCCACAGACGTGGATCGAGCGTGCGCTGGTGGTGCTGGTCGCGGCCTCACCCTGCGCCTTGGCGATCGCGGTCCCGGTCACGGTGATCTCAGCGATCGGCTCGGCCAGCAAGTTCGGGGTGATCATCAAGTCCGGAGCAGCCTTCGAGCAGCTGGGGACCATCCGCACGGTCGCCTTCGACAAGACAGGCACCCTGACTCGCAACGAGCCCCGGGTGGTGGCCACTCACGCGGCCAAGGGCCACACCGACGCTGAGGTGCTCTCCTTGGCAGCAGCAGTGGAGGCCACCAGCACCCATCCCCTGGCGGCGGCGGTGGTCGCTGCCTCACCAGATCATCCGGCGGCGAGCGATGTCCACGAGCACGCCGGACACGGCGTCACCGGGTTGGTGGACGGACACCGGGTACGCGTGGGCAGCCCTCGCTGGGTCGCCCCGAACGATCTGAGCGAGCAGGCCGACACCATGGCCGGCCAAGGCATGAGCCTGATGGTGGTCGAGGTCGACGATCAAGCGTGCGGCGTGATCGGCATCCGCGACGAGCTGCGCCCCGAGGCAGCCCAGGCCATCGCCGCCCTGCACCGGCAGGGCGTGTCCACCGTGATGCTCACCGGTGACAACACACGCACCGCGCAGGCCATCGCCGGTGAAGCCGGCATCCGACAGGTTCACGCGGAGTCCCTGCCCCAGGACAAGGCCGACCACATCCGCGCCTCGATGGCCACGGCCCCGACGGCGATGATCGGCGATGGCATCAACGACGCGCCCGCACTGGCGACTGCCACCGTCGGTATCGCGATGGGTGCCGGCGGTTCCGCCGCCGCGGTTGAGTCCGCGGACGTTGCCTTCACTGGCCACGACCTCCGGCTGCTGCCGCAGGCCCTCGCACATGCCCGCCGCGGACGAGCGATCATGACCCAGAACGTCGTCCTGTCCGTTGCCCTGATCGCGGTCCTCTTCCCGCTCGCTCTGTTCGGCGTGCTGGGTCTGGCTGCGGTCGTGCTGGTCCATGAGGTCGCCGAGGTCATCGTCATCGCCAATGGTTTGCGAGCCATCCGCAGCCAGCGCCGTTCCCAGCCTGAAGACAGAAGCGATGACTACTCTGCGCGCCAGCAGCGCCCTTCGATGATTGGATCCCGATGAGCAAGAGCCTGAAACTGTCCATGGCCATGATCGTGGCGGTCCTGGTGGCATTGGTCGCTGCGGTGACGTTCAGCCGGGCCGGTGAAGAAGCGGCACCTACGGGGTCCGGAAGCGGGGCGTCCGCGCCCTTGGTGCGCGATGACAGCCCCCGCCTGACCTCCGGCAAGAAGGCGGTGTTCGTGGAGTACCTCGACTTCGAGTGCGAAGCGTGCGGCGCAGCCCACCCCGTCATGACGGACCTGCGAGAGAAGTACGGCAACGACGTGACCTTCGTGGTGCGCTACCTCCCCCTCCACGGAAACTCGATGAACGCGGCACTAGCTGCCGAGGCCGCCCGTGAACAGGACAAGTTCGAGGAGATGCACGACAAGCTCTTCGAGACGCAGGCCGAGTGGAGCCACTCTGAGTCGTCCAAGGAGAAGACCTTCGAGGGATACGCCCAGGAGCTGGGGCTGGACATGAAGCAGTACCGCGCCAGCCTGAAGGACCCCGCCGCCGCGAAGCGCATCGAGCAGAGCACGAAGGATGCCCAGACACTGGGCGTCACCGGCACACCCACGTTCTTCCTCGACGGCAAAAAGATCGAGCCGACCACCATCGCCGACTTCGAGACCAAGCTTGATGCCGCAATCGAAGACTGACCCGACCGCTGTCACTCCGGCGGCTGCGGTCAACGCGCGTGGACTGGGCTGGCTGTACCTCGTCGGGGGCCTGATCGGGCTGCTCTGCGCCGTCGTGCTGCTCGTGGAAAAGATCGAGCTGCTCAAGAACCCGGACTACGTCCCCTCGTGCAGCATCAACCCGATCCTGTCCTGCGGCTCGGTCATGGTCACCCCGCAGGCAGACGCCTTCGGTATCCCCAACCCGCTCATCGGAGTCACCGGGTTCGCAGCCCTCGCCATGCTCGGAGCAGTCCTGGTCAGTGCCACGAGCCTTCGTGCATGGTTGTGGGTGGCGACCCAGGCCGTGGTGAGCCTCGCGGTGGTGTTCATCCACTGGCTGATCTTCCAGAGCCTGTACGTCATCGGAGCCCTGTGCCCCTACTGCATGATCGTGTGGGTCGTGACCATCGCCGTCTTCTGGCACACCACCATCCACAACCTCCAGCGTTGGCGAGCCACCACGGCTCGGCACGTACCCCGGGTGGTATCAGTGCTCATCGAGTACCGCGCAGCGGTCTTGACCGCCTGGTACCTCGTGATCATCGTGCTCATCGCCATCAGGTTCTGGAACTACTGGGTCACGATCCTGTGATCACTGACCCGTGGACCGAATCGCCATCACGCCGAGAGGCCGAGCGGCATCCTCCAGCCACCTCGGTTCTGACGAACGACGACCCCGATACCTCGCCGCGCATCCACGCACACGCGCCGACAACCTCAGGAGCATGAGACCCGAATGACCGCACGTCGTCCATCCCGCCGAAGTCTCCTCACCGCGGCAGGTGCCATCGCTGCCACCGGTGCTCTCGCCGCGTGCTCCTCATCCGGCGCCGAGGATGACCAAGACCTCGGCTATCGATCCGGGGACGGCAGCGTGACCGCCTTCGACGAGTCCCAGCGGGGCGAACCGGTTGAACTGGCTGGTGAAACGCTTGACGGCCAGACGTGGGACAGCGCCGATCACCGTGGCCAGGTCGTCGTCGTCAACGTCTGGGCCAGCTGGTGCGGACCCTGCGCCAAAGAGGCCCCACACCTCGTCGCGCTCAACAAGGAGATGAAGGGGGAGGACGTGCAGCTCGTCGGGATCAACTTCCGAGAGTCCTCCGTGGCGACCGGCAGAGCACAAGCCAAGACGTGGGGCTTCACCTGGCCCTCGATCTACGACAAGTCCGGAATCACCTCGATCGCCATGCAAGGCAAGATGACCACCCAGCCCTCCACCGCTGTCCTCGACCGCCAGGGTCGTATCGCTGCGGTTGTCCTCGGAGCGACCACGCAGTCGACCCTCCGAGGCTTGATCGAGGACACCCTTGCCGAGGGGGGCCGATGATCGTCTCCTTCACGACCGGGCTCAGTGACCAGGTCGCCAGTGGGGCTCTGCCGATCGCGGTGCTCGTCGCGATCCTCGCGGGGCTCGTCTCCTTCGCCACGCCCTGCGTGCTGCCCCTCGTACCGGGCTATCTGGGCTACGTCACCGGCCTGTCCGACGTAGCACTGGAGAGGCGCAGCCGCGGCAGGATGGTCTTGGGCGCGCTGCTGTTCATCCTCGGCTTCACCCTCGTTTTCGTTCTTGCCTCGATGTTCGTGGCCACCGCCGGCCGCGCGCTCGTGGAGCACCGAGAGCTGCTGATGCGCATCGGTGGCGTCGTGGTGATTCTCATGGCGCTTGTCTTCGTCGGCGCCGGGTCGCAGCGGACCTTCCGACTGCCGATCAAGCCCGCCACCGGCCTGGCCGGGGCCCCTGTCCTCGGGGCCGTCTTCGGTCTGGGCTGGGCGCCCTGCATGGGTCCGACACTCGCCGCGGTCCTCGCGCTCAATCTCGCCGGCGACGCATCGATCACCCGAGCTGTCGTTCTGGCCGTGGCCTACTGCCTCGGGCTGGGACTGCCCTTCGTCCTCATCGCCGCGGCCTACGAGCGCTGGGCTCCGGTCTCGAACTGGCTGCTTCGTCATCAGCGCAGGATCCAGATCGCCGGCGCAACCCTGCTGATCATCGTTGGGGCACTCCTGCTCACCGGCGGCTGGGATGCGATCGTCCAGCCGCTGCAAACCAAACTCATCAGCGACTGGGAAGTGCCCCTCTGATGTGAAGGAGCGTGGCCCACTGATGTCGCCTATTGGCCTTCGACAGGCTCCGGTGGCGGCCCGTCGCCGGCCCAACGTCGCAGGCTGTAGCGCCGCATCTCTCGTCCGTCGATCGTGATGAGCACGCCCGTGCCCTTTGGCCACAGCCGCCACCCTTCGGCCGCTAGAGCAAGTGCCCACGCCTCGGGGTCGTCGTTCGGGAGGAGATCCCGGAGGGTGTAGCGCCACACGTAGACAAGGATCTCATCGGGCTTCGTCCGCGTGCGATGACACTCGTCAATCGCCACATGTCAGCGTTGAACGCACGGCTCGCGCCTGAACATGACGATTCGACACCGCACAGCGCGCTCCCCCTCCGCTTTGGGCGGAATGGTTCAGCCGATGCTGTACTATTCACTAGGTGCTGACCATTATTTCTCGACTGGACGTGATGCATCGTCTGGGCCGCGCGCTGGCCGATCCGACCAGATCCCGGATCCTCCTGACCCTGCTCGACAGCCCGGCCTACCCGGCAGAGCTGGCCCGGGACCTGGACCTGACTCGCTCGAACGTGTCCAACCACTTGGCCTGCCTGCGCGACTGCGGCATCGTCATTGCCGAGCACGAGGGCCGCAGGACGCGCTATGAAATCGTCGACTCACATCTCGCACAGGCACTGGCGGCACTGGTCGACGCCACCCTGGCCGTCGACGAAAGCGCCCCATGCATCGATCCAGGCTGCTTGGTCCCGGGCTGCTGCGCAGGAGAGGTGGATGCCTGATGCTCACCACGACAGTCCAGGCCATCGGCCTGTTCATGGCCACCAACATCGACGACATCATCGTGCTGTCACTCTTCTTCGCTCGAGGCGCGGGCCAGCGCGGCACCACCACCCGCATCCTGCTCGGCCAGTACCTCGGGTTCGCCGGCATTCTCGGCGCGGCAGTGCTGGTGACCGTTGGCGCAGGCGCCTTCCTGCCCTCCGGGGCCATTCCCTACTTCGGGCTCATCCCTCTAGCCCTCGGGCTCTGGGCTGCATGGAACGCCTGGCGCGGCGACGATGACGACGACGACGCGAAGGTCGCTGGCAAGAAGATCGGCGCGTGGACCGTCGCAGGTGTCACCTTCGCCAACGGCGGAGACAACATCGGCGTCTACACCCCCGTCTTCCTCAGCGTGGACCCCCTAGCGGTGGTCGCCTACTGCATCGTCTTCCTCGCGCTGGTCGCCGTCTTGGTCGCACTCGCCAAATTCGTCGCCACCCGCCCACCCATCGCTGAAATCCTCGAACGCTGGGAACACATCCTGTTCCCCATCGTCCTCATCGGCCTCGGCATCGTCATCCTCGTCACCGGCGGAGCGTTTGGTCTCTAGCAATGAACAAGATCGGTCAGGTCCGGTGGCGAACCGGTAGACGATCGTCACCGCATTACCCTCGGCTCAGTGACGTCGGCTCAGTGACGTCATGTTCTGAGCCACACAGGGCCGTGCGGTGACGATAGGCAACGGACTGGCTCCCAGGATGCCTTTGCTCCTCAGCGCCCAAGCGACAGGGAGATTGTGAAGCACGAGCCCTTCCCCGGACCGGGGCTGGATGCGGTGAGTCCTCCGTGATGCGCGTCGATGATGGCCTTGCTGATGGTCAGGCCGATGCCAGATCCTCGTTGGTCGTTGGTGCGGGCCGAGTCCCCGCGGTAGAAGCGTTCGAATGCGTGCTGTACCTGCTCGGGGGTCATGCCGTCGCCGGTGTCGGTGACGGTGATGATGGCCTCATCGTCTTCACGGGTGGCCGTCAGGGTGACTGTTCCGCCTGCAGGGGTGTGCCGGTGTGCGTTGGTGAGGAGGTTGGCCATGACTTGGGCGAATCGGACGGCATCGGCCAGGATCTCGAGTCCTGTCGCCTCGTCAACGTCCAGGACCAGGTTGATGCCCTTCTCCGAGTAGCTGTCACGCATGCCCCCGTAGGCCGCCCGCAACAAGTCGGCCACCTTGTGGCGCTGGATGTCGAGGGCGAGGTGTCCTTCTTCGGCCGTGGAGACCTCATTGATGTCCTCGGCCAGTCGCGCCAGCCGTTCCGTCTGGGCGGTCAATGCGAGACGAGAGTCATCACCCAGGGTCACTACGCCGTCGTGCAGTCCCTCGTGGTAGGCGCTCAAGGTCGCGATCGGCGTGCGAAGTTCGTGGGCGAGGTCGGAAAGCATCCGCCGTCGGGTGTCCTCGACTCCTTCCAAGCGGGCCGCCATCACGTTGAATGCTCCGGCGAGGGTCTCGAGCTCAGTCCCCGCACCGACATGAGGTACGCGGGTGGAGTAATGGCCACGGCTCAGTTCGCGCGCGGCATAGGTCATCTGCGCCAGCGGTTGGCGCAGTCGTCGGGCGAGGAACCAAGCCACCGCAGTCGCGCCAGTCAGAGAGATGAGCAGGCTCACGCCCAGGGCGATGAGCGAAGCGTCCCGAAAGGCCATCTCGATGTGGACCAGTTCGGGCGCGTTCTCCTGGTGCCCTGCTTGGAGGAGGTGGTCGTGGAAGATCGGGGGACCGATAACGGCGGCGACGAGCCCGGCTGTCAGTGCTCCCGCAAGGAGTACCAGGATCTGGCCCGCCAATAATCGAGGTGCCAGACCCTTGGAGAGCTTGTTGACGCGCTTGTTCATCCAGGCCCCATCCGGTAACCGATGCCGCGCACCGTGGTGATGTAGCGAGCGAGATCGGGGTTGTCTCCGAGCTTGCGTCGCAGGTGAGCGATGTGGACGTCGACCAGGTGCTCGTCCCCGACCCAGCCGCCCCCCCAGACCTCCTCGATGAGTTGCGTGCGGGAGAAGGCCATCGAGGGCCGTTGGGCCAGCGTCATCAGCAGATCTCGTTCGGTAGGTGTCAGCGGAACTGGTTCCCCCATCAGGTGGACCTGCTGCCCGAGCGGGTCCACCTGAAGATCGCCGAATACCCATGGGGTTGCGGCAGCGGTGGAGTTGCCGGGGTTCCCGCCCCGTGGGCGACGCAGGACCGTCTGCACGCGTGCCACCAGTTCGCGCACGCTGAAGGGTTTGGTGACGTAGTCGTCGGCGCCCACGGACAGGCCGATCAGGGTGTCTATCTCGTCCGTCCGGGCGGTTGCGACGATGACGTAGCAGTCGCTG
Source organism: Janibacter sp. CFPM2_SD2 (assembly GCF_057364645.1). Classification (NCBI taxonomy): domain Bacteria; kingdom Bacillati; phylum Actinomycetota; class Actinomycetes; order Micrococcales; family Intrasporangiaceae; genus Janibacter; species Janibacter sp. CFPM2_SD2. The sequence continues at coordinate 10,444 of NZ_JBNFOF010000021.1, read as the reverse complement.
AAGGTGCGGATCTGGCGGCAGACCTCGATGCCGTCCAGTCCGGGCAGTCCCAGGTCGAGGATCACCACGTCTGGGGACTGCTCTCGTGCTGCGTGTACTCCGGCGACGCCGTCGTGCTCGACGGCGGTCTGATACCCGCTGCGGGCGAGATAGGCGGCGATCATCTCCGCCAGCGTCTTCTCGTCCTCGATGATGAGCACTTTCGCCAACGGCTCGACGGGGCTTCGTGTACTCACGACAGACAGTCTCACCCGAGGGCCGCACCACGGCCGACGTCAGCGGTGAATCGATGAGGATCTTCGTCAAACCTCAACGCGGCGATCACCCACCCATGACCTTTGCGCCGGAGCATGTATGCATGCCGGAAGGTCGGCTTCAGGAAGGAGTCTCTGATGATGTGGAACCACGGCTGCGACATGATGTGGCTGGGCATGGCCGCAGGGATCCTCGCCTTCTGGGTGATCGTCGTGCTCGCCGTGCGCGCACTGTTTCCCGGCCAGAGAAGCACCGCCACAGGCACTACCCGAACCAACGCGCTGACGCTTCTCGACGAAGGACTGGCCCGCGGTGACCTGAGCGTCGATGAGTACGAGAAGCGACGTCACCTGATCATTCACGGCCGCTGACGCGCGTCGGTACATCGACGTTTGGAAGGGAAATTATGAACACCATCACTCGCCGTGGCCTGCTGATCGGCGGTCTCGGTGCCGCTGGCGCAGCGGGCTTGGGAGCCTATGCCGCCACCCAAGGATCGGGTGCACGTGCGCCGAGGGGCACCTTCGGCGCTCCGACGCCTGTCTCACCTGACCCTGGGCAGACGGTGGTGACCAAGATGTTGACCGCCAAGCCGATCACCATCGATCTGGCGGGCCGCACCGTCTCGACCTGGGGATACGGCGACACCGTGCCTGGTCCACTTGTGCGGGCCACCGCCGGCGATTTCCTGCGCGTCACCCTCGACAACCAACTTCCGGACGAGACCACCATCCACTGGCACGGTATTCGTCTGCGCAACTCGGCCGATGGCGTCCCCGGCATGACGCAGGACCCGGTGAAGCCGGAGACCCCCTACGTCTACGAGTTCACCGCGCCCGACCCGGGCACGTACTTCTTCCACCCCCACGTCGGCGTCCAGCTCGACCGGGGACTGTACGCCCCGTTGATCATCGACGACCCGAACGAGCCAGGCGACTACGACACCGAGTGGGTCCTTGTCCTCGATGACTGGATCGACGGAACGGGCACCACGCCCAAGCAGGTCCTGGAGAAGCTCTTGGCCAATGACTCCCGATCCGGAGGCATGGGTGGCATGGACCACGGCGAGATGGGTGGGATGAACCAGGGCGCCATGGACGAGGCCGAGCCGTGGGGTGACGCCGGAGACGTGGCCTACCCGTACTTCCTCATCAACGGACGGCCGCCAGCGGACCCCGAGACGCTCAATGCCAAGCCCGGGCAGAAGGTTCGCTTGAGAATCATCAACGCCGCCTCCGACACCATCTTCACCGTCGCTCTCGGGGGACACCGGATGACGATCACGCACAGCGATGGGTTCCCGGTCGAGCTGACCGAGACGGACGCGTTCTACATCGGGATGGGCGAACGTTACGACGCAATTGTCACCCTCGACGACGGAGTCTTTCCCTTGGTGGCCAAGCCGGTCGGCAAGACCAGCGGCGGTCAGGCCATGGCCCTGGTCCGTACCGGAAGCGGGGCCGCACCCGACGAGGACGCCAACCCACGAGAACTGACCGGACGGATCCTCATCGGCTCTGACCTGAGCCCCGCCCCGGCAGCCAAGCTGCCGAGCAGGACACCCGATGCGACCACGCAGCTCACCCTCACTGGGTCGATGCAGCCCTACGAGTGGGGGATGAACGGAGCCCCGTTCGGCAAGAACGAACCCTTGAACGTCCAAGCCGGACGACGGTTGCGGATCAACGCCACCAACATGACGATGATGACTCACCCGCTGCACGTGCACGGCCACACCTTTGCCCTGCCGTCCGGGCTCAGGAAGGACACTGTCCTCGTGGCCCCCATGCAGTCATTTTCCATCGATCTCGACGCCGACAACGAGGGTGACTGGATGATCCACTGCCACAACACCTACCACGCAGAGGCCGGCATGATGATCGCCCTGGAGTACACGGCATGATGTCCCGACGACGTGCTGGCCGAGGTGTCGCTGCCGTAATCGCAGTGGCGCTGTTGGCCGGCTGTTCTTCCATATCGGAGACCGGGAAACCTGAGGAGTCCACCGGCGTCGGGTCATCGACGAGCGCAGCAGCGGGCGAGGCGGCCGAGCAAGCTATCCCTCTGATTCATGTTCATGGGGTCGCTCGTCACCCACGTACCGGCGACCTGCTGGTGGCCACCCACCAAGGCTTGTTCCATCAGGTCGACGGCGAGCTCGTCCGCAAGGGTCCTGCCATCGACCTGATGGGCTTCGCCATCGGCGTCGACGGCACTCTCTACGCCTCCGGTCACCCAGCGCCCGGCACCGACCTCCCCCAGCCAGTAGGTCTCATCACGTCGCAGGACACGGGTCGTACTTGGCAAGTCGCCTCACTCGGCGGGCGCTCGGACTTCCACGCTCTGACCACCGGCCCGAACGGGGTCATCGGGTTCGACGGAACGCTTCGACACACCAGCGACACCAAGATCTGGACCACGCGGGACATCCCTTCGCCACCCCGGGTACTGGCCGCTTCTCCCACGTCCGGGAAGTTGCTGGCCACCACCAGCGCCGGCCTGCTCATGAGCCAGGACGAGGGCGCCACCTGGGCCTCCCTCGATCCCCCAGAGACGGCCGTGCTCGCCGCCTGGGCCGACGAGGAGACCATCGTGATCTCGTCGGCCGCAGGAAGACTCGCAATCAGCAGCGACGTCGGCCAAACCTGGACCCTTCACCCCAGGAGCATCGGGGTGGCCGAAGCGCTGTGGGCGGGCCGTACCAGTGACGGGCAGGTGGAGATCATCGCGTCTGTCGAAGGGCAGGTGATCAGCACCAAGGATGCAGGAACTACCACCCAGACGTTGGTTCAGTGACCCGTCGTCGCCGTCCCTGTGCATCAGCGGGTGGCCTTCATCGAACCTCAACGAGAGCGGGGTCGAATCATCATCTCGCGACGTGAGGGTGGATGTGTCCGCAAAACATTTGGCGAAGGAGTCCCCATGACCCGACTTGCACGGCGCGCTGCTCTCGTGGTCGCGACAACCCTCACCGCAGGCACCTTGGCTGCCTGCTCCAGCGGCTCGGACGGATCCATGTCCGGGATGGACCATGACAAGACACCGATGAGCACCAGCGACACGTCCACGGCGGCGGATGGCCGGCAAGGTGACATCATGTTCGCCCAGATGATGATCCCCCACCACGAGCAAGCGATCACGATGGCCGACCTCGCTCTCGACCCTTCCGCCAAGGCATCAGGGCAAGTCCATGACTTCGCCAAGGACATCAAGGACGCCCAAGACCCAGAAATCCAGATGATGGAAGGTTGGCTCAAGGACTGGGACGCCCCCACCCCAAGCTCTTCCGGCATGGACCACGGGTCCGGGATGATGACGCAGGATGAGATGTCCAAACTCGAGTCGGCCACTGGCGCCAAGTTCGACAAGCAGTGGCTCACCCTCATGATCAAGCACCATCAAGGCGCCGTAACCATGGCAGAGCAAGTTCTCACCACGACCGAGGACAACGCAGTCAAGAGAACGGCCAAGAGCATCGTCAAGGCCCAGAAGGCCGAGATCAAGGCCATGCAACGCGAACTCTGAGCGCGGCATGCCCTTGGCGAGCTCGGCCGGCCCGGATCACGGGTGGCGCGCGACCCGCAGCCCGATAATCGGTCAGGTGAGCGAGGTGATCAACTCGCGGCAGGCCTGCTCGCACCGCCGGCACGCCTCGGCACAGACGCGGCAGTGCTCATGCATCGAGGCATGCTCCTCACAGCTGTCACCGCACGACTTGCAGGCTGTCGCACACGCCTCGAGGAAAGCCCGCGTGACGTTGGCGTCGTAACCGGTGTGGCGCGAAAGCGCTGAGCCGGTCGTTGTGCAGATGTCCGCGCAATCGAGATTGGCGCGGATGCATTTGGTGAGATCAGCGACTGTGTCCTCACTCAGGCAGGCGTCGGCACAGGCGGTGCACGTCTGGGCGCACTCGTGGATCGCCGGCCGCAGTGACCTCGCCCTGCCCTCACTGCTGTTCTATCTCGCCGCCTACGCCCTGACCAACGTGGCTGCCTTCGCGGTCACCGCGGCCCTTCCCGAGCACCGAGACCTGACCGCCTACCGTGGGCTGGTCCACGAACGCCCCGGGCTCGCACTCGCCCTGCTCGTCGCACTGCTCGGCCTAGTGGGCACCCCACCGACGGCCGTGTTCGTCGGCAAGCTCACCACCGCCACCGCCGCTTGGGACGGTGGACACAGCTGGCTGGCCCTGCTCGTGATGCTCAACAGCCTGCTCAGCCTCTTCTACTACCTCCGCTGGTTCGGTCCTGTCTTCGCCCGCCCCACCCATGAATCCGCGACCCGTCGCCGCACGGGCGGGGACGCCTGGGCTGCCGCCACCGCCGGTGTCGCCGCCACCGCAAGCCTGACCCTCGGGATCGTTGCCGGCACCCTGTGGACGGCTCTCGAGGGGCCCTTGCTGCTCTAGCGTCGCGTTCCTGAAGTGCTTGGGAGGCTCTGGGTACGCGATAGTGGATTGATCCTGAAGGCCCGCTCGCCGTAACTATCGACGGTGACCCTGTCCAACTCGAGAAGGTGGTCTATGGCTGAGACGCGACGGTGCAGTCACTCGCTAGTCGCATTCGCGCCAGCCTCGACACCCGCAGCGACCTGAAGCCCAGCGACGTGGAGGGACTCTTGAACCGTACGGCAGTGATCCGCACGCTCGACTGGAAGATAACCGGGCACGGGCGACGTCTGCACGACCTGAGGCACACGGCGGCCTGCCTGTGGCTCGCTCGAGGAGTCGACCTCGGGACGGTTCAGGCATGGATGGGGCACGAGTCGGCGGCCACCACGAACCGGTACCTGCACTTCCTCGGAACGGCAGCTGATCGCGCGGGCCTCGACCGCCTGAATCTCGAGTGGGGGTACCAGGGGGGTACCAACGTCGAGGCGAACGGGGACCCGTCGTGAGCGCATTGGCCGCAGAATCGACGAAGCCCCCCGAGTTACCGGGGGGCTTGCGTGGAGCCGCCTGTCGGAATCGAACCGACGACCTTCTCATTACGAGTGAGACGCTCTAGCCGACTGAGCTAAGGCGGCATGCGCCCGTGGACGCGAGGCACGAGTATACGGATGAGTGCCCGTGGCGCGTAATCGGCTCAGAGGTCGAAGTGAGCGTCGAGGTCGTCGGTCGTCGTGTTGGCTCCCGAGGACGGCGCGACGACCTCGGTGGTGAGCACCCGCGTGGCCGAGTCGCCAGCGGGATGGGCTTCCAGGCGAACGAAGGCCGAGCGCACGTCGGCCTGGTCACGGTAGGTGCGGGCGACCGCCTCGAGCACCCCCTCGAGCGACGCGGCGACGGCCGTGCGATCGGCGCCCTGCAGGGTCAGCACCCCGCTGATCGTCGTCCCCGCCGAGGCCGAGTCCTGGTACTGGACCTGGCCGTCGACGTACACGGGCAGGGCCTCGACGGCGGACTGCAGCGCCGCCCGCACCGCACCCACGTCGCTGCGACGGCCGCACGCCGCGAGCGACAGGGCGAGCCCGCCCACGAGGACGGCCCGGCGCGTGGCGCGCATCAGCCCGCGAGGGCCTCGGAGCGCCGGGCGCGACCCGCTCGAGGACGACGTCGGCGATGACCTCGGGGTGGGTCTCCATGAGCCAGTGGCCGGTCTCGAGCGGCCGGATGATCGCCAGCTCGGGCTGGTCGCCGGCACGGCGGCGCAGCTGCTCGACGGTGCGCTCGGTCGCGACCTCGCCGAAGGCCGGGTCCTTCGTCCCCCAGACGTAGGCGGTCGGGATGACCCGGCGGTGCACGCTGCGGCGGGGACCCCCCTTCGACCGGCGCTTGCGCCAGATGAGGGTGGGGGAGAGGGCGGCCCGGTACCACGCGAAGGTGCCCTCCGCGGCACCCGGCGTCTTGAGCCGGCGGGCGTCGTGGGCGGCGCGGTCGCGGGGCATGCCGATCCGCTCGAGGACCTGCTGGGCGAAGAGCCGGAAGAAGAGCACCGGCAGCACCGGCAGGGCGAAGAGCGCCATGTACCAGGAGTGCTTGAGCTGGTCGCCGGCCCGCATGCCGGCCGCCATCCCGGCCGGGCTGGGCGTCGACAGCACGGTGAGCGTTCTCGACGCGGTCGGGCTCGCGGGCGGCGACGGCCCAGGCGAGCGCCCCGCCCCAGTCGTGGCCGACGATGTGCGCCCGCTGCGCCCCGACCTCGTCGAGCAGGGCGATGACGTCGCCGACGATCTCGGTGATCACGTAGTCGAGGTGGTTGCCCGGGCGGGCGCCGGGGAGTAGCCGCGCAGGTCGGGCGCCAGCACCCGCAGCCCGGCGTCGGCCAGGCGCGGCGCGACGGAGTGCCACGCCGTGCGGTCCTGCGGCCAGCCGTGGAGCAGGACGACGACGTCACCCTCCTGCGGGCCGAGGTCGTCGATGTCGAAGGTCAGTCCGTAGCGGGAGTAGTAGCGCACGGGGCCAACGTAGTTGACGTGCCCGGGCGGGGAGCAGGATGGGAGCGTGACCGCACCGCATTTCACCTTCCACCACGAGTGGGTGCTCGATGCGCCGCGGGAGGCGGTGGTCGCGGCGCTCGCGGACCCCGAGGGCTATCCGCGGTGGTGGGCGCAGGTGCGCGGCGTCGAGCGCCTCGACGAGACCTCGGGTCGTGCGCGGATCCGCAGCGCGCTGCCGATGACCCTGCACCTCGTGCTCACCCGCGAGATCGAGGACCGCGAAGGGGGTCACCTGCGGGTCCGCCTGGACGGTGACCTCGACGGGTGGGCCGGGTGGACGGTCGTGGACGACCCGCGGGGCGGGGTGCGGGCGACCTTCGACCAAGAGGTGAGGGTCGCCGCCCGGTTGTCCCGGGCGGCGACCCTCGCTCCTGCCGTGCTGCGCGCCAACCACGCGTGGATGATGCGGCAGGGCCGCAGCGGGTTGGCGCGCTATCTCACTCGCCGTCGCTGAGCGGCTTGTCCTTGGTGGCCAGCTCCTCGTGGGCGCGGGCGGACGCGGCCTCGATGTCCTCCGGCGAGTGCGAGGCGTCGGGGTGGGCCTGCGAGTGGCTCGAGCTCGGCATCGTCCAGCGGGCGGTGCTCACGCCGGCGGCCTTGGCGCGCTCGATGGCCTCGGTGACCGTCTTCTCGGCCTCCTCGCGGCCGACCCAGTGGGCGCCCTCGACGGACTTGCCGGGCTCGAGGTCCTTGTAGGTCTCGAAGAAGTGCTGGATCTCCAGGCGCCAGAACTCGCTGATGTCCTCGAGGTCCTTGATGCCCTCCTTGCGCGGGTCGCCCGCGGGGACGCACAGGACCTTGTCGTCGCCGCCGGCCTCGTCGCGCATGTGGAACATGCCGATCGGCCGCGCCCGCACGAGGCAGCCGGGCCAGGTCGGCTCGTCGAGGAGCACGAGCGCGTCGAGCGGGTCGCCGTCCTCGCCGAGGCTGTCCTCGACGTACCCGTAGTCGCTCGGGTAGGCCATGGAGGTGAAGAGCATGCGGTCGAGGCGGATGCGACCGGTCTCGTGGTCGACCTCGTACTTGTTCTTCTGGCCCTTCGGGATCTCGATGGTGACGTCGAACTCCACAGTCGTACCTCTTGTCTGTGACGGGTGAACTATTCTCGGGCACAGTGTTCCACCACCACCGACAAAACACCGCAGGGGGCCGCGCGTGCGACGCACTCTGATCGCCGTGACGTCGGTCGCAGCACTCGCCGTCGGTTACGGCGTGGCCGATGCCTACGACCGCGTGCCGGGCGTCCTCACCATCGACGAGCCGGTCACCGAGCAGACCCCCGCCCCGCGTGAGCCCACCGCGGTCCTGCCCGCCGCCTCGAAGCAGGCGCCGGTCCCGACCGCGTCCGGTCTGGCCCGCACGGTCCGTGACGACGTCGGCGCCTCGGCCCTCGGCCCCCGCGTCGGGGTCGTCGTCCGCGATGCCCTGACCGGCGACACCCTGTGGTCCCAGGACGAGGACCGCCCGCAGACCCCGGCCTCGACGGCGAAGCTGCTCACCGCAGCCGCCGTCTCCGAGACCACCGACCTGTCGACGACGATGAAGACCCGCGTCGTGCAGGGCGAGGGCGACGAGATCGTCCTCGTCGCCTCGGGCGACACGATGCTGGCGAAGGGGGCCGGCGACCCGACCGCGGTCGAGGGCCGCGCGGGTCTGGCCGACCTCGCCGAGCAGGTCGCGACGTCCCTGGGGTCGGACGCGAAGGGGAGGCACTCCCTTCGCCTCGATGCCACCTATGCGGCCGGGGAGCGCTATGCCCCGACGTGGAACATGGCCGACGTCGCCGCCGGCTACACCCAGGGCGTGTCGATGATCGGGCTCGCCGGCGACCGGCCGGAGCCCTTCAAGCCCTCACCCGCGGTGCCCGAGCGGACCGTGCTCAAGGCCTTCGCCAGCCAGCTGAAGAAGGCCGGCGTCAAGGTCACCGTCGACGACTCCTCGCGCACCTGGCAGCAGGCCGCGCCGCAGGGCGCCGAGGAGCTCGGCGCCGTCGAGTCGGCGCCGCTCGGCGACGTGCTCGCCCTCGCGCTCGACGACTCCGACAACGCCCTGACCGAAAATGTCGCCCGCCAGGCCGCGCTCGCCGACGGCGCGGGGACGAGCTTCGCCGAGGTGAGCCGGTGGGTGCACTCGACCCTGCGGGACGCGGGCGTCGACATGACGGGCGTGAAGCTCAAGGACAACTGCGGGCTCAGCTCCGGCCAGGTGATCCCGGCCAGGGTGACCTCCGACGTCATGCAGCTCGGCATCACCGGCAGTGCCCGGAGCATGACCCGCGTGCTCTCCGACCTGCCGATCGCCGGGCTGACCGGCACCCTCCACGACCGCTTCCTCGTCGACGACTCGCGCGGCGCCTCCGGCATCGCCCGGGCCAAGACCGGCACGCTCACCGGGACCTCGGCGCTTGCCGGCACGACGACGACGCAGGACGGGCGGCTGCTCACCTTCGTGCTCGTCGCCGACCGGGTGCCCTCGACGACCGGCACGCTCGGCGCCCGCGCCGCGCTCGACGCGATCGTCGCCGACATCACCGCCTGCGGCTGCCGCTGAGCCCGCAGCGTCCACGGGGTCAGTCCGTAGGGTGACCTCGTGACCAACTACGTCGACTGGAAGTTCGCCGCATCGGCCGGTGCCCGGCTCGTCCCGCCCGGCCCGGACGTCACCCCCGACGAGGCCGTCGAGGTCGTCGAGGAGATCCGGGCCCTCGCGGCCTCGGCCGTCGAGCCGGTCGCCACGACCGCCCGACTGCGCGCGCCCGACGCGGCCCGCGCACCACTCGTCGTCGACCGGCGCACGTGGATCGACGTCAACGCGACGTCGATGTCGGGCATGCTCGACCCGGCCCTCGAGGCGGCCAACCGGCGCAAGGGCAAGGAGCCCTCGGCGGCCGCCCAGGCCGTCGGCTCCAAGATCACCGGGGCCGAGGCCGGCGGCATGCTCGCCTTCCTCTCGACGAAGGTCCTCGGTCAGTACGACCTCGCCCCCGACGGCGACCCCGCGCTGCTGCTCGTCGCGCCCAACATCGTCGCGACCGAGCGCGACATCGAGGCCGTGCCCCGCGACTTCCGCCTGTGGGTGTGCCTGCACGAGGAGACCCACCGGGTGCAGTTCGAGGGCGTGCCGTGGCTGCGCGAGCACGTCATCGACAGCGCCCGCGCGCTGACGAGCGATCTCATGCCCGACGGCGAGGCGCTGCGCGCCCGCCTCGAGCAGGTGGCGACCCAGCTGCCGCGCCTCTTCTCCGGCGACAGCCAGGGCCTCACCGAGCTCGTCATCACCCCGGCCCAGCGCGAGCGCCTCGCCGACGTCACCGCCGTGATGTCGCTGCTCGAGGGCCACGCCGACGTCGTCATGGACGACGTCGGCCCCGAGCACGTGCCGACCGTCGCCTCGATCCGCGAACGATTCACCAAGCGCCGCAAGGGCGCCGGCGCCGCCGACCGCCTGCTGCGCCGGCTCCTCGGCCTCGAGGCGAAGATGCGCCAGTACCGCGACGGAGCCGCCTTTGTCCGCGCGGTCCAGGAGCAGGTCGGCGTCGACGGCTTCAACGCCGTCTGGACCTCGCCCGAGACCCTGCCCACCGCCCTCGAGATCACCGACCCCGCCGCCTGGGTGCGGCGGGTCCACGGCTGACGTGGGCGCCGGCCACCCCTCCCAGGCCGACTGCCGAAGGGGGGTCCGCGCGGCTCTCGCAGGTCTGCCGGCCGGCTCGCTGGCGCTCGCCGCGGTGAGCGGGGAGCCGACTCCCTCG
>NZ_JBNFOF010000020.1:0-26284 GCF_057364645.1 Janibacter sp. CFPM2_SD2 | reverse complement strand
GAGCGCATCCCTGAAGGTCAGGGTGTCCCCGGCGCGCGAGATCTCGAAGCGGTCGTGCAGACCGATCGTCCGTCGGCGACCTGCTGCGACTCCTCCACCGGAGGGGCGTCGACGGTGACGAAGCGGTCGCCGTCGAGGAGCCGGACTCTGCTGCCGCACCGCACGAGCGGGGTGGCTCCGCGGCGAGCCGGCCGCCCCAGTCACCGGGGGTGTCGAGCCGCGCCCCGGGGCATGCCGTGCGCGCCACCTCGTCCCCCGAGCGAAGAGAGAGTGCCCTCACCTCGTCGCCCGCGCGGGAGACCGCCACGTCCTCGCGCACGATGACCCGCCCACGCGGGGCGTCGCGCCAGGTGCGCGCCACCGTGCCCGTGTCGAGGTCGAGCGCCAGAGTCGTCTCCTCGTCCGGGGTGAGGAGCACGTAGCGCTGCTCCGGCAGACCCTCGGGGTAGAGCGTGGCCAGGTCGGCATCGCAGCCGACCTCGGTGTCGTGGCTCCAGGTCACGCTCGCGTCCTCAAGGGCGACACCGGAGACGACGAGCCGCCCGCCGTCGACCTCCTCGCCGAGACGGGCCTCGCCGCCGGGGGACATGCACGAGACGACGGCGGCGTGCCGGGTCGACATCCCGACGAGCTGCGCCTCCTCGCCGGGCCGCAGGCTCCTGTCGCCGTGGGCGACGAGCAGGGCGGCACCCCGCGCCTCGAGCTGACGGCCCTCGCGCTCGATGCGCACGTCCCCACCGAGCGTGCTGACGAAGGTGCCGTCCGAGGTCAGGGCGCCGTCGCCGTAGAAGCCCTCGCTGCGCCAGCGGTCACCCGTCGTCGCCTGCTGCACCCAGTCACCGTCGTCGTCGGTGTAGCTGAACCACCCGTGGGGTCCCAGGTGGATGCCGTAGGCGTGGTCCGAGGTCGAGTAGCGGACCTTCCCGTCGACGGAACCTCCGCCGCCCAGACGGCCGAAGAGGACCAGCCCGAATCCGAGGAGCACCGCCGCCGCCACGACGACCGCGACGAGCCGGGTGAGGTCGCCGACCTTGCTCGGCGTGCGGCTCACGGGGTCTCCTTCGTCGCGGCGACCCACAGCCGGGTGCCCTCGAGGTCCTCGTCGTCGGACTCGACGACGATCACGCCGTCGGGCGAGACGTCGGCGCCCGTGCGCATGCCGCCGCTCGTCGACAGGACGAGCTCGCCGGTGCGCGCGTCGAAGGCGCGGTAGGCCGAGGTCGGGCGCTCGCCGCCCGTGTCGACGCTCGCGAAGACGAGGAGCCGGCCCGGCGACGTCCACCCGGCGACCTCGAAGTCCTCCGGCACGTCGAGCCGCCCGATCTCCTTGTCCTCCAGCCCATCCCGCACGGTGACGACCTCCCCTTCGCGGTGCATGACATGGCGCCCCACGGCCACGTCCCGACCCTCCGGCAGCCGCCCCTCCCCCAGGCCCAGGGGCTGGGCGTCGATCTCGACCACACGATCACCGTCGAGGACGCGCACGCTGTCCGCGCACTCGACGAAGGGCGTGCCCTCCGGCGGGACCTGCCGCGAGATGTCACCCGTCGAGCCGACGCGGGCGCCGTCGCAGCGCACCCGGGTGATCTCCTTGCCGGTGCGCAGCGATCGCCACGCGACCTCCCCTTCGTCCTCCTCGACGAGGACGCGGTCGCCGTGGATCGCGATCTCGTAGCGGGCCTGACCGGAGCGGCTGAGCACCGTCTCGCCGGTCGCCACGTCGACGACGACGAGGTGGTCCTCGCTCGGCTCGAGGAGCACATAGGGCTGCGCCGGGAGGGTCTTGGGCTTGCCCGGGTGCCAGAAGTCACCACCGCAGCGCGCACCCACGTCGCGCACCCAGGCGATCGACGCGTCCTCGAGCGAGAGACCCGCGAAGATCACGTGCCCGCCCTCGACCTCGTCGAGCAGGCGCGAGGGACTCGGCGCCAGACAGGTCGCGACGACGACGTGCTCCTCGCCGAAGGCGACGAGATCGACGTTCTCGCCCGGCCACAGGTCGTCGTCCCCCTGCTCGTCGGCGATGTCCTTCGTGGTCACCGTGCGGGTCGACCCCTCTCGCTGCACGAGGACCTTCGTGCCCTCGGGTTGCACGACGACGCCCTCATGCGAGATGGACATCTGCGAGGCGAGGTCGCCGATCGTCCACGACGTGCCCGTGCGGACATTGCGCGCCGCGTAGTCGCCCCCGCCAGCAGGGTGGGTCAGCCAGCCGTCGGGCCCGAGCTGGACCGCCAGGTCCTCGCTGTCCCAGACGATGTTGCCCTCGACCTCGGGTGGGCCGCCGCGGCCGAGGGCCCGCCCAGCCCGCCCGGCAGGAAGGAGACGACGCCGGCGACGAACATGGCGACGAGCACGAGCGCCCCGACGATCTTGAGGACACGGGCAGTCGGGCGTGGGCCGGTCTGCGAAGACAGGTCGTGGGGCGCGGTCACGGCGTCATTGTGTCGGACCCCCGCGGCCCGCGCGCGCTCGTCCGTGCCTGCGGGAATGCGCGGGCGGCCTCCCTTCGTTTATGTTGGTTGAAGAATCAACAACCACGCACCACCACAGGAGTGAACGCATGAAGATCGGCATCATCGTCGGGTCCGTCCGCCAGGGTCGCGCTGCCAGCGCCGTCGCCCAGTGGGTGAAGTCCGTCGCGGAGCGCACCGAGGACGTGACCTTCGAGGTCGTCGAGCTGTCCGACTTCGACCTGCCGCTGCTCACCTCCCCCACCGTGCCGGGCATGGCGAACCGCGCCTACGACGACGAGCGCGTCGTCCGCTGGGGCCAGGCCATCGACTCCTACGACGGCTTCATCTTCGTCACGCCGGAGTACAACCACTCGATCCCCGGTGCCTTCAAGAACGCCTTCGACTCCCTCGCCCCCGAGTGGATGGGCAAGACCGTCGGCTTCGTCTCCTACGGCGCCGACAACGGTGTGCGCGCGGTCGAGCACTGGCGCACCGTCGTCGCCAACTTCTCGATGCACGCCGTGCGCCAGCAGGTCTCGCTGAGCCTCTTCACCGAGTTCGGCGACAACGGCCTGCAGCTCGAGGAGCGCCGCGAGGGCGAGCTGACCACGCTCGTCGAGCAGCTCACCGACGCGACGCGCAAGTTCGTGCTCGCCGACGAGCTCGCCGGCGCCACGCGCTGACCCTCCCGGCCACGACGACGGCCCCGGACCGCGACGGGTCGGCGTGTCGGGTGACGTCACGCGGCTCCCCGGGGTAGGAAGTTCGAAACCTACGTCGCTAGTCCTGATTCAAAGTCAGGCGGGCCCTGCCGGCAGACCAACCGGGGAACGCCGCCGAAGCGGCTCCGGTCAGGGTAGTCGACGCCTGCACCCCCTTCGTCACGGACAATGGCGGGATGAGCGAGCCCCAGACCGGCCCCGACCCGGCACCCCGGCGCACCCGCATGACCGCGGCGGCCCGGCGTGAGCAGCTCGTCGACGTCGGTCGTCGGGTCTTCGCGGCGAAGGGGGTCGACGGCACCTCCGTCGAGGACCTGGCCGCGACGGCCGGGGTGTCCAAGCCGGTGGTCTACGAGCACTTCGGCGGCAAGGAGGGTCTTTACGCCGTCGTGGTCGACCGCGAGCTGCGGGCGCTGACCGATGCCGTGACCACGTCCCTGACCGCCGGCGGCAGCGACCGCGAGACCATCGAGCGCGCCGCGCTCGCCCTGCTCGACTACATCGAGGACTCGCCCGACGGCTTCCGCATCCTCGTGCGCGATGTCAGCGGCTCGGCGCCGACCGGCACCTATGCGTCACTGCTCTCCGACGTCGCCGCCGAGGTGGCGCACCTGCTCTCCGACGCCTTCGAGCAGCGCGAGCTCGAGAGCCGGTACGCACCGATGTACGCCCAGATGCTCGTCGGCCTCGTCTCGCTCACCGGTCAGTGGTGGCTCGAGACGCGCGAGCCGCCCAAGGAGGTCGTCGCGGCGCACATGGTCAACCTCGCGTGGCACGGCCTGTCCGGTCTCGACCCGCACGTCGAGCCGCCCGCCAACCCTGCAGGACCCTAGGGTCTTGCGGAGTTGGCCCCGCCCAACCCTGCAAAACCCTAGGGTCGTGCGGCCTTGTGGCCCACCGCGAAGACCCGGCGGAAGGCCAGGAGCACGCCGGCGGGCGTGCGCGGGTAGGCAGCGGTGAGCTTGTCGGCATAGGCGGCGAGGAAGGCCGAGCGCTCGTCCTCGTCCTCGAGCACCTCGAGCATCGGGCGCAGCCCGGTGCCACTCACCCAGTCGAGCACGGGGTTGTCGCTCTCGCCGGCTGGGTCGAGCACGTGCGTGTAGGTCGTCTCCCAGGCGTCGACAGCGAGCCCGTGGGCGGCGAGGACCTGCAGGTAGGTCGCCGGGTCGCCGGCGCCGAAGCGCTTGCTCGCGGCCTCGAGCTCGCCGCTGCGCGGGTGGTCGACCGCCGTCTCGCGCATGAGCGCGTGCGTCGGGGCGTCGTAGTTGCCCGGCACCTGCAGGGCGAACCAGCCGTCGGCGGCGAGCGCCTCGACCCATCCCTCGATGAGCGGCAGGTGACGCGGAACCCATTGCAGCGCAGCATTGCTCACGACGACGTCGGGCGCCGCGCCCAGGCTGGCGATGTCCCAGTCGGCGAGGTCGGCCTCGACCCACTCGACGCTCCCGTCGGTGTCGAGGGCGCGCGCCGCGTCGAGCATCTCGACGCTGCTGTCCACCCCGACGACCCGGGCCTGCGGCCACCGCTCGGCGAGAGAGAGGGTCAGCGGGCCGTTGCCGCAGCCGAGGTCGACGACGAGCCCCGGCTCCCGCGCGTCGACGCGCGCCATGAGATCCACGAAGGGTCGGGAGCGTTCGCTCGAGAACTGGCCGTATCGGGTCGGGTCCCAGGTCACCGTCATGTGTGCGTGCCTCCTCGGTCGGGTCCGTGCAGCCTAACCAACGACAGGCCACATGTCTCGACATCAAGATTCATGACCGCAGGTATTCTTGACGGATGAGCAGCCGCCACGACCCGTCCGACGACGTCGACGCCATCGTCGAGGCCTGGCGCCGCGAGCGTCCCGACCTCGACGTCGAGCCGTTGCACGTCTTCTCACGCGTCTCCCGACTGGCCCGGCTGCTCGACCTCGACCGCACGAGCGCCTTCGCCCGGCACGAGCTCGAGGGCTGGGAGTTCGACGTGCTCTCCGCGCTGCGCCGCGCCGGCGAGCCCTACCAGCTCTCCCCCGGCCGCCTGGTCCAGGAGACCCTCGTGACCTCGGGGACGATGACCAACCGCATCGACCGCCTCGCCTCGAAGGGCTGGGTCGAGCGCCTCCCCTCACCCACCGACCGCCGCGGCGTCATCGTGCGCCTGACGAAGGGGGGCCAGGCGGCGGTCGACGCCGCGATGGCCGACCTGCTCTCCCGCGAGGGCGAGCTCCTCGACGACATGTCCGCCGACGAGCGCGCCGCGCTCACCCGCGCCCTCAAGCGCCTGCTCGCCCCCTTCGAGGCCTGAGCGGGCGCTCCCTTCGCCCGGCTCAGCCGACGAGCCCGGCGCACTCGAGCCACTCGAGCTCGAGCATCTCCTTCTCCTCCGCGAGCTCCCCGAGCGTGGAGTTGAGCTCCGCCAGCCGGGTGTGGTCGTGCACCGACGCGGCCATCTCGTGGTGGAGCTTGTCCTCACGGGCCGCGAGCTTGGCCAGCTGCTTCTCGATCCGGGCCATCGCCTTGCGCGCCTCACGCTGCGTCGCCGGGTCCACGGTCGGCTCCGCCGATGACGAAGGGGGACCCTCTGCCCCCTTCGCCGCGGTCGCCGTGGCCTGGGCCACCGCGTCACGGGCACCCGTGGTGCCGGCCTGCGCGGCGCGCAGCCGCAGGTACTCGTCGACGCCGCCGGGCACGTGCCGCAGCCGGCCGTCGATGATCGCGTACTGCTGGTCGGTGACCCGCTCGAGCAGGTAGCGGTCGTGGGAGATGACGATGAGCGTGCCCGGCCACGAGTCGAGCAGGTCCTCCATCGCCGCGAGCATGTCGGAGTCGACGTCGTTGGTCGGCTCGTCGAGGGCGATGACATTGGGCTCGTCGAGCAGCAGGAGCAGCAGCTGCAGGCGCCGCTTCTGCCCGCCGGAGAGGTCGTCGACGCGCGCCGACAGGTGCTCGCGCGCGAAGCCCAACCGCTCGAGCAGCTGCGCCGGCGTGTGGTCGCGGCCTTCGATCGTGAAGGTCGTCTTCGTCCGGGCGAGCACCTCGCGCACCCGGTCACCGCCGATCGTCGCCAGCTGGGAGAACTGCTGGTCGAGGAAGCCGAACTTCACCGTCTTGCCGCGCTTGACCCGCCCGCTCGTCGGCGCGATCGTGCCGGCGACGAGCCCGAGGAGGGTCGACTTGCCGGCGCCGTTCGCGCCGAGGATGCCGGTGCGCTCGCCGGGCGCGATCCGCCAGGTGATGTTGCGCAGGACGACCCGGTCGCCGAAGGTCACGCCGGCGTCCTCGAGGTCGATGACGTCCTTGCCCAGGCGCGCGACGGCCATCCGCTGCAGCTCGATCGGGTTGCGCACCGGCGGCACGTCCTCGATGAGCTGGTTGGCCGCGTCGATGCGGAACTTCGGCTTCGAGGTGCGGGCGGGCGCGCCACGGCGCAGCCAGGCGAGCTCCTTGCGCATGAGGTTCTGCCGCTTCTGCTCGGTCGCGGCGGCGATGCGGTCGCGCTCGACCCGCTGCAGGACGTAGGCCGCGTAGCCGCCCTCGAAGGGCTCGACGATGCCGTCGTGCACCTCCCAGGTCTCGGTGCACACCTCGTCGAGGAACCACCGGTCGTGGGTGATGACGAGCAGGCCGCCCGTCCCCTTCGGCCAGCGTCCAGAGAGGTGCTGCGCGAGCCAGGCGATGCCCTCGACGTCGAGGTGGTTGGTCGGCTCGTCGAGCGCGATGAGGTCCCACTCCCCGACGAGGAGCGCGGCGAGCGCCACCCGGCGGCGCTGACCGCCGGAGAGCTCACCGACGAGCGCGTCCCACGGCACGTCGGCGACGAGGCCGCCGATGACGTCGCGCACGCGCGCGTCGCCGGCCCACTCGTGCTCGGGCCGGTCGCCGACGATGCTGTGGCCGACGGTCGCGGCCGGGTCGAGGTCGTCGGTCTGGTCGAGGACGCCGAAGCGCACCCCGCGCGGCGGGCGGTGATCCGGCCGGACTGCGGCTCGATGGTGCCGGCGAGCATGCCGAGCAGGCTCGACTTGCCGTCGCCGTTGCGCCCGACGAGGCCGATCCGGTCGCCCTCCTCGATGCCGAGGCTGACCGAGTCGAAGACGACGCGCGTGGGGTACTCGAGGTGGAGCGACTCCGCTCCCAGCAGGGGTGTGGCCATCAGGTCGTGCGCGCCGTGGGCAGGACCTGGGCGCCGTGGACGGGCCCGGTGGCCCGCAGCACGTCACCGGCGACGCCGGAGGCCGTCAGGGCGACGGCGAGGTCGATGGCACCCTCCGCCGACTCGGCGAGGATCGCGACCGTCGGGCCCGAGCCGGAGACGATGGCCGCGAGCGCGCCGAAGCCCATCGCGGCCTCGACGACCTCGCCGATCGCCGGCTGCAGCGCGATCGCGTCGGCCTGCAGGTCGTTGTCGAGCACGGGCGCGAGGGCACTCGGGTCACCGGCCCGCAGCGCGCTCATCAGCGCGGCGCTCGGGGTCGGGTCGTCAAGGGCGGAGCCCGCGGTGCGCTGGTCGAAGGCCGAGTAGACCATCGGCGTCGACAGGCCGCTCGCGGCGGAGGGCACGAAGACCCAGTGGTACGTCCCCTTCGCCAGCACGGCCGTGACCACCTCGCCGCGGCCGGAGCCCACGGCGGTGCCCCCGTGGAGGAGGAAGGGCACGTCGCTGCCGATGCCGGCCGCGATCTCCTCGAGCTCCTCGCGCGCCAGTGCGGTGCCCCACAGCGCATCGCAGGCGACGAGGGCCGCGGCGGCGTCGGCCGAGCCACCGGCCATCCCGCCGGCGACGGGGATCTCCTTGTGGATCGACAGGTGCACCGGCTCCTGACCGCCCGTGTGCTCCGACAGCGCCAGCGCAGCGCGCAGCGCGAGGTTGGACTCGTCGGTCGGCACCTTGTCGGCGTCGCGACCCCGGACGGAGCAGCCCCAGTCGTCGGCGAGCGAGGCGGTGACCTCGTCGTGCAGGCCGACGGCCTGGTAGACGGTCGAGAGGGCGTGGTAGCCGTCGTCGCGCAGCGGCCCGACGAAGAGCTCCAGGTTGACCTTCGCCGGGGCGCGCACGGTGACGGGCGCGGGCGACTCGAGGACGGAGGTCATGGCGTCACCCTAGCCATGAGTTCCTCGGTGATCCGCGCGAAGGCGAGGACGTCGAGCTGCTCGCCGCGGGTGCGCGGGTCGACACCGGCGGCCAGGAGAGCCGCCTCGGCCACCTCGCCCGACCCCGCGATGGAGCGAAGGGAGGCCCGCAGCGTCTTGCGTCGCTGGGCGAAGGCGGCATCGACGACGGCGAAGACCTGCTCGCGGGTCGCGGCCGTCGTCGGCGGGTCGCGGCGCACGAGACGCACGAGACCGGAGTCGACATTGGGCACCGGCCAGAAGATCGAGCGGGAGACGCGGCCGGCGAGCGCGACGTCCGTCCACCAGGCGGCCTTGACGCTCGGCACGCCATAGGTCTTGCTGCCCGGGCCCGCGGCGAGGCGCTCGGCGACCTCGAGCTGGACCATGACGAGCACCCGCTCGATGGTCGGGAAGGTCTCGAGGAAGTGCAGGACGACCGGCACCGAGATGTTGTAGGGCAGGTTGGCCACGAGCGCGGTCGGGGGCGGCCCCGGCAGGTCGGTGACCGTCATGGCGTCGGCGTGGACCACCTCGAGGCGCTCCACGGCATGCGGCGCCTCCTCGGCGACGGTCCCGGGCAGGGCGGCGGCGAGCACCGGGTCGACCTCGACGGCCGTGACCCGCCCGGCGGCCTCGAGCAGGGCGAGGGTGAGCGATCCCAGGCCGGGCCCGATCTCGACGACGTGGTCCTGCGCGGTGACCTCGCCGGCGCGCACGATGCGGCGCACGGTGTTGGCGTCGACGACGAAGTTCTGACCCCACTGCTTCGTCGGTCGCACGCCGTGACGCTCGGCGAGCTCGCGGATGCGGGCGGCCCCGAGCAGGCCGGCTGCGCCGCCCTCGGGGTGCGGTGTGGGGTGCTCGCTCGTCATGGGAGTGACTCTATTCATCGAAGGGGGCCGCGCTCGCCACGGCAGCGGTGAGCCCCCGCACCCGGTGTGGGTGGCGGGGGCTGACCGGCGAGGCGCGATGCTCGCGCCGCGCGGAGGGTGGCTCCGGTCAGGCCGCGTGGGCGCAGCCCCAGGGCTGCAGGCCACGGTCGGCGTAGACGCGGTTGGCCACGGTGATCTGCTGCTCGCGGGAGGCGAGGTCGGGGCGGGAGGCGAAGTCGCCGCCGCCGGCGCCGAGCCAGGTCTGCAGGTCGAACTGCAGGCCGCCGTAGTAGCCGTTGCCGGTGTTGATCGACCAGTTGCCGGTCGACTCGCACTGGGCGATGCGATCCCACGTGTCGGCGCGGGAGAGGTCGAGACCCGAGGTGCTCGCGGTCTTCGACGGGGTCGACGTCGGCTCGGGGCTCGGGGTCGAGGGCTTCGGCGTGGACGTCGCGGTCGGCGTCGGCTTCGGCGTGGAGGTCGCCTTGGGCTTCGGCGCCGGCTTGGGGGCCGGGCGGGCCTTGGTGCCCTGCAGGACGATGCGGTCGACGGGCTCCGCCGTGACCTTGACCATCGTCTGGCGCGAGTAGACGACCTCGCCGTTCTTCTTCGACACCCGGTAGGTGATCGTGCGGGAGCCGGCGCGGCCCTCCTGCTGGAGCTTGGTCTGCCCCTCGTAGAGCGAGCTGTCCTTCTTGACCACGGTCTCGTAGGGGATGACCTCGGTCCGGGTGTCTCCGGTGCGGTTGACCCGGTCGAGGCGGATCGTCATGCCGTCGGTGACGCGGGACTTCGCGCCGGGCTTGATGAGGTCGTTGCCGTCGTAGCGGACCTCGGCCTGGGTCAGGGCGTCCTCGACGGTCGTCGCGGTGACGGTCGCGGTCGAGCGCTTGCCACCGACGAGGAGCTTGACCTGCTTCGGGGTGCTCACGCGCAGGTCGAGGCCCTTGCGGCCGATGGTCTGGCTGCGCGAGGCGCTGAGGATGGCGCCGTCGCCGTTGCGAATCCCGAGCTGCTGGAGCGCCTCGCCGACGGTGGAGGCCGTCGTCCAGTACTCGCGCTCCTTGCCGTCGACCGTGACGGTCAGCTTGCGGCCGTAGCGCACCACGATGGTCTGGCCGTCGTCCACGGGGCTCTCGGCCGACGGCGTGACGACGTCGTGGGGGCCGAGCTCGACGCCCTGCTTCTCCAGGACGTCACCGACGGTGCCGCCGAAGGCGTGGACGGTGGACTTCTCGCCGTCGACCGACAGGGCGACGGACTTGTCCATGACGACGACGCCAGACACGCCGAGGGCCAAGGCGCCGACGACGCCGGCCTGGGTGATGCGGCGGATCGCAGGTGAACTCACAGTGCTCCGATGTTTGAACTTCCCGGGCACCGGTGGGTCCGCACACGGGGACCCAAGGGATGGCGGGCACCTGTGTCAGCGAAAGAGATCAGGGGAAACCGGCCCCGGCCAACAGCGGACTACCTTGCCTGACGCATCAACCGAAGGTCAAGTTTTGATAACGGCACGCGACGAGCGTCACGCCCAGGGGCCGTAGACGCGCTCGCTGTTGGCCGAGATCGCGGCGCACATCGTCGGCACGTCGACGCCCAGCGTGCGGGCCATGACGCGCACCGTGTGCGGCAGCAGATAGGGGGCATTGGCCCGCCCGCGCTCGGGCGTCGGGGTCAGGTAGGGCGCGTCCGTCTCGGCGAGCACCTGCTCGATCGGCGTGTGGGCCAGCGCTTCGCGCAGCCCGCCGGCGCTCTTGAAGGTGAGCGTCCCGGCGAAGGAGAGCAGGTAGCCGCGCTCGACGCACTCGCGCGCCATCGCGAGGTCCCCGCTGAAGCAGTGCAGCACCGTCGTCTCCGGCGCGCCCTCCTCGGCGAGGATGCGCAGCACGTCGTCGTGGCTGTCGCGGTCGTGGATCTGCAGCGCCTTGCCGGTGCGTTTGGCCAGGTCGATGTGCCAGCGGAAGGACTCCTGCTGCACCGCGTGCCCTCGGGGCCGGTGCGGAAGTAGTCCAGACCGCTCTCGCCGATCGCCCGCACCCGCGGGTGCGCGGCCAGACGCTCGATCTCGTCCCACGCGGACTGGAGCTCTCCAGCTTCCGCCAGCGCGGGAATCTCGTTGGGGTGCAAGGCAACTGCGCCGAGCATCGACGGGTGCCGGTCGACCTGGTCGACGGTGAAGCGGGCGCTCTCGAGGTCGCAGCCGACCTGCACCACCCGGTCCACGCCCACGGAAGCAGCGCTCGCCAGGGCCGTGGCGACGTCGTCCGTGGACCGCTGCTCGCCCCCTTCGGGAGCGATGGCATCGGCGACGTCACGACGACGGATGTCGAGGTGCGTGTGGTTGTCGACGACCGCGACCGGCAGCGGGTCCGGGTGCGGCGCGACGCCCTCGCGATCCGCCATCAGCCCTCCCCCGACATGGCCGCACGCTCCGTGGCGACGACCTCCTCGGGGTCGAGCTTGACGAAGACCGGGCTCGGCTTGGCGATCGGCGTGCCGACCGTCACCGGCGTGGGCTCCCAGCGCGGGAAGCCCGAGTAGTCGCCGGTGATGACGGGGTAGCCGGGGCCACCGTCGAGGTCCTCGACGTCCTCGACGTGCGGCATGGGGACGAGCTGCCCGTCGCCACCGAGGACCGCGTCGACCCGGTTGGCCGCGTGCGGGAGGAAGGGCGCGAGGAGCAGGTTGCAGTCGCTGACGCACTGGGTGAGCGTGTGCAGCACCGTCGCCAGCCGCTCACGCTGGTCCTCGCCCTTGAGCCGGAAGGGCTCGGTGTCGGTGACGTACTTGTTGACATCGCCGACGACCCGCATGACCTCGCCGAGCGCGGCCTTCTGCCGGTGCCGCTCGAGCAGCCCGCCGACCTCGGCGAAGGCCCCGGCGACCCGCGCGAGCACCGCCCGGTCGACGTCCTCGAGCTCGCCCGGCTGCGGGATCTCGCCGAAGTTCTTGGCGACCATCGAGGCGGTGCGGTTGACGAGGTTGCCCCAGCCGGCGACGAGCTCGGAGTTGTTGCGCTGGACGAAGTCCGGCCAGGTGAAGTCGGCATCCTGGTTCTCCGGGCCCGCGGCGCAGATGAAGTAGCGCAGCGGGTCGGGGCCATAGGCCTCGAGGACGTGCCGCACGCCGATGACGTGGCCGCGGCTGGAGGAGAACTGCCGGCTCTGCATCGTGAGGAACTCGCTCGAGACGACCTCGGTCGGGAGGTTGAGCTCACCCATCGGGCCGGGCTCGCCCCCCTTCGCGCCCTTGCCGGAGTACGCGAGCAGCTCCGCGGGCCAGATCTGGCTGTGGAAGGTGATGTTGTCCTTGCCCATGAAGTAGTAGGACAGCGCCTCCGGGTCGTTCCACCACTCGCGCCAGCGCTCCGGCTCGCCCTGGCGGCGCGCCCACTCGATCGACGCCGACAGGTAGCCGATGACGGCGTCGAACCACACGTAGAAGCGCTTCGTCGGGTACTTCGTCGCCAGCTCGCCCGGCAGCGGGATGCCCCAGTCGATGTCACGGGTCATCGCGCGCGGCCGGATGTCGTCGAGGATGTTGAGGCTGAAGCGGATGACATTGGGCCGCCACGTGCCGGTCGCCTCACGACCCTCGAGGTACTCGCGCAGCGCGTCGGCGAGCGCCGGCAGGTCGAGGAAGAAGTGCTCCGTCTCGCCGAACTGCGGCGTCGACCCGTCGATCTTGCTCCGGGGGTCCTTGAGGTCGCTCGGCTCGAGCTGGTTGCCGCAGTTGTCGCACTGGTCGCCGCGGGCGTCCTCGTAACCGCAGATCGGGCAGGTGCCCTCGATGTAGCGGTCGGGCAGCGTGCGGCCGGTGCGGGCGTCGAGCGCGACCTGCTGGGTCTGCTCGATGAAGTAGCCGTTGGCCCGGCACTGCTCGAAGAGGTCCTGGACGACCTGGTAGTGGTTGCGCGCGGTCGTGCGCGTGTAGAGGTCGTAGGAGCAGCCGAGGTCGGCGAGCTCGTGGGCGATCGTCGCGTGGTGCGCGTCGACGAGCTCGCGGGCGGTCGTGCCCTGCTTGTCGGCGAGCACGAGGATCGGCGTGCCGTGCTCGTCGGAGCCGCTCACCATGAGCACGTCGTGCCCCGCCATGCGCATGTACCGGCTGAAGACGTCAGAGGGGACCCCGAAGCCGGCGACGTGGCCGAGGTGGCGGGGACCGTTGGCGTAGGGCCAGGCGACGGCGGAGAGAACCTTCATGCGCCTCATCCTAGGTTCCCCGTCGGCGCCCGCCATCGGCGCTAGCCTGCGCAGGACGAAGGGCGTGACCGTCACGCTGCGAGAGGTGTCGCCGATGATCGCCGCACTCACGGGGATGGGCCTGAGCGCCGCCGCCGGGCTCAACGCCTACATCCCCTTCCTCGTCGTCGCCCTCCTCGCGCGCTTCACCGACGTCTTCACCCTGCCCGTGGGCTTCGAGTGGATGGAGTCGTGGTGGGCCATCGGCATCGGCGCCGTCCTGCTGCTCACCGAGGTCACCCTCGACAAGGTGCCGGCGATCGACAGCATCAACGACGCGGTCCAGAGCTTCATCCGCCCCGGCATGGGCGGGCTCATGGGCGCGGCGACAGCGGGCGCGAGCAGCCTCGACGAGTCGACGTGGATGCAGGAGCACGCGTGGGTCGGGGTCGTCCTCGGCATCGTCGTCGCCGGCCTGGTCCACTCCGGCAAGGCCGCGGCGCGGCCGGTCATCAACGCCGGCACCGCCGGCATCGGCGCACCGGTCGTCTCGACCGCGGAGGACGGGGCATCCTTCGGCATCGCGCTCGTCGCGATCTTCGTGCCGGTGCTCGTGATCCTCGTGCTCATCGCCCTGGCGGCGATGCTCATCTGGGTCCTCACCGCGTGGCGACGCCTGCGCCGCCGCCGGCAAGCGCGTCCGGCCACCTGACCCGCGCGCACGACCTCGCGGGCGCGCGACCGCCCGGGCCGGCCGGAGTCAGGCCGGCACGAAGGCCTCGATGATCCGCCGGCCGACCTCGCGGACAAAGGGCTCACGCTCGTCCACCGGTCGGGTGAGCGCCGCCGTGAGCACGCCCTCCATCGCGGCGATGACCGCCTGGGCGGACGTCTCGACATCACGGACCTCGGCGAGGGTGAGGATCTGACGGACGATCCCGTCGACCCGGTCGCGCGCGGGCGCCATGGCGGCCGCGATCTCCGGCTGGCGCGAGGCCTCCTGGGTCAGCTCCGCCTTGGCCATCCAGGCCTCCGGCTCGCGCAGCCACGACGCGAAGAGGTCGAGCGCGTGGTCGATGAGCGTCGCGTCGTCCTCCCCCGCCTGCTGCTGGCGGCTCAGCTCCTCGACGCTGTCGATGAGGCCCGCTGCGATGAACTCCGTGAGAGCGGTGACCAGGGCCATCCGGGTGCGCAGGTAGCCCGACGTGCTCCCCTGCGGCAGACCGGCCTCCGCGTCGACCGCCCGGTGGGTCAGCCCCCGCATCCCTCCGGCCGCGACGACTCGCGTCGCCGACTCGAGGATCAGCTGCATGCGGGGCGAGAGCTCCGTCGTGGCGTTGACGCTCATTCGGCTCACGGTACCCGCTCGCCGGGCGACGCCGAGCGGGCGCGGCGACCCGCCGGGACCGACTTGACGAGCCTCTTCTACGGGTGTAGTTTTTCAACTGTCTTCAACAGATGTAGAAGGGAATTGGACACCATGAGCATTGCCACCATCTCCGGCTTCGTCACCGCCGCCCTCGTCCTCGTGGGCATCGCGCTGGCGGTCCTCCTCGTCTCGGTCGGCGTCGCTGCCTTCCAGTTCTTCGCGGAGAACCGCCCCGTCCGCGTCGCCCGCCACGAGAGCATCCCGACGTACTACCGTCACGTCGCCTTCGGCTGATCCGGCTGATCGAAGGGGGACCAGCGCGGCTCCCCCTTCGCCTCCCGTGCCCGCGGTCCACGCCGGCGACGACGCCACGGACCGCGCGCCTACGCTGGGGCCATGGCCCCGGCCCCCGACCTGCTCCCCCGCCGCACGGCGCTCACCGAGACGGCCCTCGTCCTGGGTGTCTCGCTCGGCGCCTCGGCGCTGTGGTCGGCACTGTCGCTGCTGCGCAAGCTCACCGCCGACGAGGGGCTCTCCGGGCAGGTGACCTCGATGAACCAGTCGGTCACCCCCGACCAGCCCTGGCTCGACCTGACCCACCAGCTCGTCGGCATCGGCCTGGCCCTCGTGCCGGTCGCGCTGGCCCTGCACCTGCTGGCTCGGCAGCACCCGCACCCCGCACGTCTCGTCGGCCTCGACGGGCGCGCCCCGGCACGTGACCTCCTCCAGGGCATGGCCCTCGCCGCCACCATCGGCATCCCCGGCCTCGGGCTCTACCTGCTCGCCCGCGCCCTCGACCTCAACACGACGATCGCCGCCTCCGACCTCGGTCAGGCCTGGTGGACGATCCCGGTCCTGGTCCTCGCGGCGGGTCAGAACGCGGTGCTCGAGGAGGTCGTCATGGTCGGCTACCTCTTCACCCGGTGGCGTGAGGCCGGCTGGAGCCCCGTGACGATCGTCGTCGTCAGCGCGCTCGTCCGGGGCAGCTACCACCTCTACCAGGGGCTGGGTGGCTTCGTCGGCAACATCGCGATGGGCCTGCTGCTCGGCGCCGTCTACCTGCGGGTGCGCCGGGTCATGCCCTTGGTCATCGCCCACTGGGTCATCGACGTCGTCGCCTTCGTCGGCTATGCCCTGCTCGTCACCCGCGTCGGGTGGCTGTGACCCTCACAGGTCGCCGTCGTCCAGCTCCTTGACGGACTTCGCCCCGGCGGGTCGCGTGTAGTCCTCGTCGGTCGACCCCCACTTGCTGAACTTCAGCGTCGTGCGGTCCGGGAAGCGGCCGTAGGTCATCTCGAGCAGCTTCGTCGGCGACCCGGTCGTCATGTAGACCTGCCGTTGCCCGGCATTGCTGCCCTGGCTCCCGCTGACCCGGTTGAGCTGGACGAGGTGCACCCACTCCCCGTCGAGGGCGACCGTGCTCGCCGGGCTGTAGCGGGCGTCGATGGGGGTGAGCCCCTCGCCGAAGAAGCTGCTCTTGATCAGCCGATAGGGCTTGAAGATCTCGACCGCGGAGCGCTCCCGCGGGATCTGCACCCATTGGCCGACCCGCTTGCGCATGGGGCTCGCCCGGCGCACCCCCCGGGTGTCGAGCCAGGCCTTGTCGACCTTGACGTAGTGCTCCATCCCGATGACGACGCTCTCGAGCTTGCCGCCGCCCTCAAGGGTCACCGTGCTGTGCGACTTGCCGCCGTCGGCATTCTGCTGCGTGACACCACCAGTCGACCCCTCGGACACGATGCTCATCTGCAGGTCGCGCTCGGCGTCGTGCAGGGTGCCGGTGATCGTGACGCTGGACGACGCACTCGCATAGGAGCGCATCGCGTCGATGAGCGTCTCCGGGCCGGGCGTCGCCGGGCGCGTCCCCGACGGGGTCGCGCCGGCCGCCGTCGTGGTGGCGGTGCTGGGCTCCGTCGTCGAGGTCGTCTCGAGCGGCACCTGGCTCGTGCTCGACGACGAAGGAGAGGCCCCCTCCCCTCCGAGGTCGCACCCGGTCAGGGACAGCGCGACGGCGCCGGCCAGCAGGATGCTGGCCCGGCGCCGTCGGGCGTGGTCACACAGGCTCACAACCAACGATCCCCTCATCGTCGGCGGTCGCGGCTCAGAGAGCGCCGCGGGCCGCCTTGCGCAGGTCGGAGTTGAGCGTGCTGATGACGTCGAGCGGGATCTCCTTGGGGCACGCCGCGGCGCACTCGCCGATGTTGGTGCACCCGCCGAAGCCCTCGAGGTCGTGCGTCTCGAGCATCTTGACGACACGGCCACCACGCTCGGGCTGACCCTGCGGCAGCTCACCCAGGTGGGTGACCTTGGCGCCGAGGAAGAGCATGCCCGAGGCATTGGGGCAGGCAGCGACGCAGGCGCCGCAGCCGATGCACTTGGCCGAGTCGAAGGCCCGGTCCGCGTGGTCCTTGGGGACCGGCACCGAGTGCGCCTCGGGGGCGGCACCCGTGTTGACCGAGATGTAGCCGCCAGACTGGATGATCCGGTCGAAGGCGCTGCGGTCGACGACGAGGTCACGCACGACCGGGAAGGCGTTGGCCCGCCACGGCTCGACGGTGATGGTCTCTCCGCTGCGGAAGGAGCGCATGTGCAGCTGGCAGGTGGTCGTCCGCTCGGGGCCGTGGGCCTCGCCGGAGATCATCAGGCCGCACATGCCGCAGATGCCCTCGCGGCAGTCGCTGTCGAAGGCCACCGGCTCGGTGCCCTCGGCGATGAGCTGCTCGTTGAGGACGTCGAGCATCTCGAGGAAGGACATGTCCGGGGAGATGTCCTTCACCTGGTAGGTGACGAGTTCGCCCTTCGCCGTGGGCCCGGCCTGGCGCCAGATCTTGAGGGTCAGTTCCATGCTCACTTGTAGCTCCGCTGCTTCAGCTCGATGAACTTGTAGTTCAGGTCTTCCTTGTGCAGGACGGGTGCGTCGTCGCCGAACTCCCAGGCGGCGACGTAGGCGAACTCGTCGTCGTGACGCAGCGCCTCGCCGTCCTCGGTCTGCGACTCGGCGCGGAAGTGGCCGCCGCAGGACTCGCGACGGTGCAGCGCGTCGATGCACATGAGCTCACCGAGCTCGAGGAAGTCGGCGACGCGGCCGGCCTTCTCGAGGCTCTGGTTGAGGGTGTCGGCCTCGCCCAGGACCCGGACGTTGGTCCAGAACTCCTGCTTGAGGTCACGGATGAGGCCGATGGCCTTGCGCAGACCGGCGTCGGTCCGCTCCATGCCGCAGTACTCCCACATGATGCGGCCGAGCTCGCGGTGGAAGGAGTCGACGCTGCGCTCACCGTTGATCGAGAGGAACTTCTCGATCCGGTCGGTCACCGCTGCCTTGGCCTCGACGACGGCCGGGTGGTCCTCGGAGATCTTGTCGAAGGGGCCCTTGGCGAGGTAGCTGCGCACCGTGTTGGGCAGGACGAAGTAGCCGTCGGCGAGGCACTGCATGAGCGACGACGCGCCCAGGCGGTTGGCGCCGTGGTCGGAGAAGTTGGCCTCACCGATCGCGTACAGGCCCGGGATCGAGGTCTGCAGGTCGTAGTCGACCCACAGGCCACCCATCGTGTAGTGCACGGCGGGGTAGATGCGCATCGGCACCTCGTAGGGGTTCTCCCCCGTGATCCGCGCGTACATGTCGAAGAGGTTGCCGTACTTCTCCTCGACGGTCTCGCGGCCCATGCGCTCGATGGCGGCGGCGAAGTCGAGGTAGACACCGCGGCGCATCTGGCGCTTGTTGCCGTCCTGGTCGACCTCGTCGACGAGCGGGCCGACGCCGCGGCCCTCGTCGCACATGTTCTTCGCCTGGCGGGAGGCGATGTCCCGGGGCACGAGGTTGCCGAAGGCCGGGTAGATCCGCTCGAGGTAGTAGTCGCGGTCCTCCTCGGGGATCTCGCGCGGGTCCTTGTCGCAGTCCTCGGCCTTCTTGGGCACCCAGATGCGACCGTCGTTGCGCAGCGACTCCGACATCAGGGTCAGCTTCGACTGGTGGTCGCCGGAGACCGGGATGCAGGTCGGGTGGATCTGCGTGTAGCAGGGGTTGCCGAAGTAGGCGCCCTTGCGGTGGGCCCGCCACGCGGCGGTGACGTTGCAGCCCATCGCGTTGGTGGAGAGGAAGAAGACGTTGCCGTAGCCACCCGTCGCGAGGACGACGACGTCGGCGAGGTGGGTCTCGATCTCGCCGGTGACCATGTCGCGCGCGATGATGCCGCGGGCGACGCCCTCGACGAGGACGACCTCGAGCATCTCGTGGCGGCTGTACTCCGTGACGGTGCCCTTGGCGACCTGGCGCTCCATGGCCTGGTAGGCACCGATGAGCAGCTGCTGGCCGGTCTGGCCCGCGGCGTAGAAGGTGCGGGCGACCTGGACGCCACCGAAGGAGCGGTTGTCGAGCAGACCGCCGTACTCACGGGCGAAGGGGACACCCTGCGCCACGCACTGGTCGATGATGTTGGTGCTCACCTCGGCCAGTCGGTAGACGTTGGTCTCGCGGCTGCGGTAGTCACCGCCCTTGACCGTGTCGTAGAAGAGTCGGTAGGTCGAGTCGCCGTCGTCGTTGTAGTTCTTCGCGGCGTTGATGCCACCCTGCGCGGCGATCGAGTGCGCGCGGCGGGCGCTGTCCTGGTAGAAGAAGCTCTTGACGTTGTAGCCGGCCTCTCCCATCGTCGCGGCGGCCGAGGCACCCGCGAGGCCGGTGCCGACGATGATGACGTCGAGCTTGCGACGGTTGGCGGGGTTGACCAGCGCGTTGTCGAACTTGTGCTGGGTCCACATCGTCTCGATGGGCTGGTCGGGCGCCTTGGCGTCCGCGATCGGGGCGCCCTCGGTGAAGTACTCGCTGAGCGTGTCAGTCATGTGTTCGTTGCTCCTGCTCAGAGGCTGTCGATGAAGATGTAGACCGGCGGGATCAGGAAGCCGACGACGATGACCGCCGCGAGCACCGTCCCGATCGCACGGGCGCGGGCACGGGCGACCGCGGTGCCGTTGAGGCCCAGCGTCTGCGACGCGCTGTAGACGCCGTGGTAGAGGTGCATCCCCAGTGCCACCATCGCCAGGACGTAGATGAGCAGGACCCACCACATCGCGAAGGCCGCGCTGATCATCACGTAGGGCGACTCCTTGATCGCCTCCGCGCTCGTGCCTGACCCGTAGAGGTTCGGCTTGACGATCGTGAACTGGATGAGGTGGAAGATCACGAAGATGAAGAGCGCCAGACCGCCCCAGCGCATCGTGCGCGAGGCCATGGTCGACGACAGGTTCTTCTTCACCTGGTACTTGACCGGCCGGGCGGCGTTGTTGCGACCGATGAGCTTGAGCGCCGCGTAGACGTGGCCGACGAGCGCGAGGATCAGCACGACCCGAATGACCCACAGCAGACCCGAGTACGGGAGCATCGGCTCACCGAAGGTGCGCAGGTGGTGGGCGTACTCGTCGAACGCCTCCTGCCCGGCCAGCGCCTTGAGGTTGCCGTACATGTGCAACAGGACGTACAGGAGGAAGATGACGCCGGTGCCCGCCATGAGGAACTTCAGCCCGATGGAGGAGGACGCCACCCCCTTCTTCTTCGCGGGGAGGGTCGTAGTAGCCACGGGCTCAAGGTACCGCCTTGTGAGCGCCGACACGCACCCGGGTACGCCTCTCGCGGTGTGATGTTGCCCCGGTTACCGTCACGTAATAGACAACAGAAATGTCCCGGAATTCCGGGCCTGAGCGAGAGGTGGACCCATGGACGACGCACCCCCGCAGACCCTCGTGTCCGCGACGACCCCGCGCGGTGAGATCGCGCTGCGGGAGCGTCCGCACCCGGACGGCAGCGGGTCGCTCGTCCACGAGCTCGTCGTCGCCGGCGTCTTCGCGATGGACAGCCTCGACACCTCGACCGAGGCGGCTCTCGCGCTCGAGTCCCTCGCCCGCACCGACTCCCCCGAGCGGGTGCTCGTGGGCGGGCTCGGGCTGGGCTTCACGACGTGGCAGGTCCTCAAGGACAAGCGCGTGCGCCACGTCGACGTCGTCGAGATCGAGACCGACCTCGTCGAGTGGGCCCGCCTCGGCCTCGCGCCGACGCTCGGCCTCGTGGCCAGACACCCCCGGGTGAGCGTCCACGCCGGCGACGTCGCACCGGTCCTGCGTGGGCAGGCGACCCCCGTCGGCCCGTGGGACCTCGTGCTGCTCGACGTCGACAACGGCCCGAGCTTCCTCGTCCACGAGGGCAACGAGCGCATCTACTCCCCCGACGCCCTGCGCGCCGCCCTCGACCAGGTCTGCCCCGGCGGCACCCTCGCCATCTGGGCGGCCCAGCGCGAGCCCGACCTCCGCGCAGCGCTGGAGCCCCTCGGCACCACCGAGGAGGTCCTCCTCGACGTCGAGCGCGAAGGGCGCACCCTCACCTACGCCCTCTACCTCACCAGCCCCTGACCCAGCCTTCCGTGGCTGGCCGGGTGGGGACGCGCCGCGGGAAGAGGGCTTCGCTGGGCCGAAGTCCTTCGTGCTCGCGTGGTCCGGTTGTCGTGCTCGACTTCGGCTTGATTCGCTCAGCCCCCTCCCCGCGTCTCGTCCCGTGTCAGCCGGGATCAACGGAGCTGGCCGAGCAATTGCGCGGTCATCTCCAGATTCTCGGCCCGGTCAGGTTTTCCGGGCCATCAGCGGGCTTCCCGGCCACACGTGCACGCAGGCCTCGACGGCGTTGATGTCACCTGGCAGGGAATCCTTCGAGGCGGTCGCTGCGCGACCTTCTTCAGGAAGCGTGGGGAGACGACGCCGGGACGGGAGGTGGGGTCCGGCGACGGAGACAGGGCAGGCCGGGAGATGGGTCCGGCGCGAATCAAGGAAAAGTCCGGACTGTGCACCCGCGAGAGTTCCCGCGCGGACCGGTCCGGACTTTTCCCCAGCGCCGGGCCCATCTCCCGGCCGGCACCCAACCCCGAAGGGTCAGCCGGCAGCGGCCGCCTTGGCAGCGGCGGGCAGTGCGGTGCGGATCGTGTCGAGGGTCTCGGCGTCGAGGGCATCGGAGACGAACCACACCTCGAAGGCGCTCGGCGGCAGGTGCACGCCGCCCTCGAGCATCGCGTGGAAGAAGCGCCCGTAGGCGGCCGTGTCCTGGTCCTGCGCGTCGGCGAAGGAGCGCACCGGCTCGTCGCGGAAGAAGATCGAGAACATCGAGCCGGCCCACTGGACTGTGTGCGCGACGCCTTCGGCGGACAGGGCGGCGGAGGCGGCGTCGGCGATGGTGCGGGCCGTCGTCTCGAGCCGGGGGTAGAGCTCCTCGGTGCACGCGCGCAGGGTCGCCAGGCCGGCGGCGGTCGCGACGGGGTTACCCGACAGGGTGCCGGCCTGGTAGACGGGACCGTCGGGCGCGAGCCGCGCCATGAGGTCGGCGCGGCCGCCGAAGGCCGCGGCCGGGAAGCCGCCGCCCATGACCTTGCCGAAGGTGAAGAGGTCGGGGGCGCCGCTCGGGTAGCCACCGGGGTGGGCGCCCTGCGCCGACGTCTCGAGGCCGTACCAGCCGGAGCGGCTCGCGCGGAACCCGGTCATCACCTCGTCGCTGATGAGCAGCGCACCGTGCGTCGCGGTGATCTTGCGCAGGGCCTCGGTGAAGCCGGGCGCTGGCGGCACGACGCCCATGTTGCCCGGGGATGCCTCGGTGATGACCGCCGCGATCTCCTCGCCGCGCACCGCGAAGAGCTCCTCGAGGGCGCCGAGGTCGTTGTAGGGCAGCACGACCGTCTCACCGGCGGCCGAGGCCGGAACCCCTGCCGAGTCGGGCAGGGCGAAGGTCGCGACGCCCGAACCGGCCTGTGCGAGAAGGGCGTCCACGTGGCCGTGGTAGCAGCCGGCGAACTTCACGACGACCGATCGTCCGGTCGCACCACGTGCCAGGCGAAGGGCGGACATCGTCGCCTCGGTCCCCGAGGAGACGAGCCGCACCTGCTCCAGCGGGGCGACCCGGTCGACGATCTCCTCGGCGAGGGCCACCTCGTTCTCGCTCGGGGTGCCGAAGGAAAAGCCCTTGGCCGCCGCCTGCGTCACCGCGTCGAGGACGTCGGGGTGGGCGTGACCGAGGATCATCGGGCCCCACGAGCAGATGAGGTCGACGTAGCGGTTGCCGTCGACGTCGGTGAGCCAGGCTCCCTTCGCCTGGTCGATGAAGCGCGGCACCCCGCCGACGCCGCGGAAGGCCCGGACCGGCGAGTTGACCCCACCCGGGATCACCTCGCGCGCGCGGTCGAAGAGTGCCTGGGATGCGGTCGTGGAGGACGTCATGCGCCCAGTCTCCCAAACCCCACCCGCACGCTCCCGGACGAGGTAGCGCGCCACCACCCCACGTTCCCTGAGGAGGTTGCGCAGCAACCGTCTCGAAGGGTCAGTCGTCGAGCCCGATCTCGTGGTGCTGCGGCGCCATCTGATCGCGCAGCGCGGCCATGGCGCCCCCGAGAGCGGCGAACTGCTCGGGCGTCAGGACGTCGACGAGGTGACGGCGCACCGAGGCGACGTGCTGCTCGGCGATGCTCTCGAGGGCCTCGCGCCCCGCGTCGGTCAGCGAGATCTCGACGCCACGACCGTCGTCGGTCGACCGGCACCGCTCGACCCAGCCACGCTTCTCGAGGCGGGCCGCGGTGTGCGTCACGCGCGAGCGCGACTGGATGATGTCGTCGGCCAGGCGCGACATGCGAGTGCGCTGGTCGGGCGACTCCGAGAGCATCGACAGCAGCTCGTACTCGGTGAGCTGGATCCCGAGCGGCGCGAGGTCGTCGACGAGCGCCCGCTCGAGCAGACGCGAGCCGCGCAGGTAGGCACGCCAGTGCTTCTGCTGGTCGTCGTCGAGCCAGACCTCGTCCATCACAGCCGCCCGGCGAGCTCGAGGGCGAAGTAGGTGAGGACGATCTGGGCGCCGGCCCGCTTGATGTGCAGCACCGACTCCATGACGGCGGCATCGCGGTCGATCCAGCCGCGCTCGGCGGCCGCGACGATCTGCGCGTACTCGCCGGAGATCTGGTAGGCCGCGACGGGCACCGGCGAGACCTCGGCGGCCGCGGCGATGACGTCGAGGTGCGGCTGCGCCGGCTTGACCATGATGATGTCGGCGCCCTCGGCGAGGTCGAGCTCGATCTCGCGCAGCGCCTCGGTCGCATTGGCCGGGTCCTGCTGGTAGGTCGCGCGGTCGCCGCTCAGCGAGGACTGCACCGCCTCGCGGAAGGGTCCGTAGAGCGCCGAGGTGTACTTCGCCGCATAGGCCAGCACGAGGGTGTCGGTGTGGCCGGCCGCATCGAGCGCGGCGCGGACGTGGGCGACCTGGCCGTCCATCATCCCGGACAGGCCGAGGACGTGGGAGCCGGCCTCCGCCTGGGCGAGCGCCATGTCGGCGTAGCGCTCGAGGGTCGCGTCGTTGTCGACGACGCTGCGCCCGTCGAGGGTCGTCGTGAGCACGCCGCAGTGACCGTGGTCGGTGAACTCGTCGAGGCACAGGTCGGTCATGACGACGAGCCGGTCGCCGACGGCATCGACGACGGCGCGGGTGGCGATGTTGAGGATCCCCTGCGGGTCGTCGGCGCCGGAACCGCGGGCGTCCTTGGCCTCCGGCACGCCGAAGAGCATGATCCCGCCGATGCCCGCTTCGACGCAGGCGCGTGCCTCGTCGACGAGCGACTCGAGGGTGTGCTGGACGACGCCCGGCATCGAGGTGATCTCCACCGGCGCGTCGATGCCCTCGCGGACGAAGACCGGCAGGACGAGGTCGGCCGGGTGCACCCGGGTCTGCGCCACGAGACGACGAAGGGGGACGCTCCCCCGCAGTCGTCGCGGCCGGACGACGGGCCCGGTCACCCCTTCGCCTTCCGCCGGGCGGTGGACTTCTTGCGCCGCTGGCTGGGTCGCATGGGCTCCTCGCCGGACTCGGCCGCCGCAGCGGCGAGCTCGCGGCCGTGCTCGGCCAGGGCCTCGACGAGGCTGTCGCCGGTGGCCTCGGGGGCGAGGACGTCGACCTGCAGGCCGGCCTCCTCGGCGGTCTTGGCCGTGGCCGGCCCGATGCAGGCGATGACCGTCGACGGGTGCGGCTTGCCGGCGATGCCGACGAGGTTGCGCACCGTCGAGGAGGAGGTGAAGACGACGGCGTCGAAGGCGCCCTGCTTGATGGCGTCGCGCACCGGCGCCGGCGGCGGGGTCGCGCGCACCGTGCGGTAGGCGGTGACGTCGTCGACCTGCCAGCCCATGTCCTGCAGACCGGCGACGAGGGTGTCGGTCGCGATGTCGGCGCGGGGCAGGAAGACGCGGTCGATGGGGTCGAGGACCTCGTCGTAGGGAGGCCACTCCTCGAGGAGGCCGCGGGCGGACATCTCGCCGGTCGGCACGAGGTCGGGCTCCAGGCCCCACTCGCGCAGGGCGTCGGCCGTCACGCCGCCGACGGCGGCGATCTTGAGGCCGGAGAAGGCGCGGGCGTCGAGGCCGAACTCCTCGAACTTCTCCCGGATCGCCTTGACCGCGTTGACCGAGGTGAAGCCGATCCACTGGTAGCGACCGGTGACGAGGCCGCGGACGGCCCGCTCCACGGCCTGCGGGGTGCGCGGCGGCTCGACGCTGATCGTCGGGACGACCTCGCTCGTCGCGCCGTGGCCGAGCAGCTGCTTGGTCATCGGGCCGGCCTGGTCCTTGGTGCGCGGGATGAGCACGCGCCAGCCGTAGAGCGGCTTGGTCTCGAACCACGAGAGGGCCTCGCGCATGGCGACGGTCGAGCCGATGACCGCGAGGATCGGCTCCTCGAGGTCGTGCATCGCGTCGGCGGCCTCCTCGAGCGTCGTCTGGCGGGTGGCCTGCTGCGTCGTCGTGCCGCCGCGGGTCAGCGCGACCGGGGTGTCGGCGGCGCGGCCGGCGTCGACGAGCTCGCCGAAGGCGGGCCCGAGGTGCTCGGGCAGCCCGAGCAGCACGAGGGTGATGTCGTCGGAGACCGAGGCCGACAGGTCGGCGCGCTTGGCACCGCTCAGGCTGATGACGTGCAGAGCACCGGTCCCCCGCGCCGTGAGGGGCACGCCGGCGTAGGTCGGCACCGCGCTCACCGAGGAGACGCCCGGCACGACGTCGAAGTCGATGCCCGCCTTGACCAGGGCCTGCGCCTCCTCGGCGAGGCCGTTGAAGGTCGCCGGGTCGCCGTCCATGAGTCGCACGACGAGCCCGCCCTTGTGCGCCTTGGCCGTCTTGACGACGAGCTTGGCGCGCGAGGCGTGGGTCAGCTGCTGACCGTGTTCGCCGTGGCTGGCGTCGACGACCTCGACCTCGTCGGTCGTCATCGAGGCGACGATCGCCTCGTTGGTCAGCTGGTCGGTGATCACCGCGTCCGCGCGCCCGAGCAGGTCGACGGCGGCGACGGTCATGAGTGACGCGTCACCCGGTCCGGCGCGACGAAGGCGACGGCGGGCCGGCCGGCGAGCGGCGGTGGTGGCGGCGGTGGCAGTGCGCTGGGGGGTCACTGGGCATGCTCCGAAGCGGTCGTGGGGTGGGTGGCGGACAGGTCGGCGATGGCGGGCGCGCCATCGGCGACGAGGGTGCGGGCGAGGCTGCGGCCGAGGTCCTCGGCCTGCTCGAGGGGGCCGGTTGCCGACCGACGCAGGTCGGCGGTGCCG
>NZ_JBNFOF010000019.1:0-26322 GCF_057364645.1 Janibacter sp. CFPM2_SD2 | reverse complement strand
AAGGCGATCGCGTCCGACCACGGCGCCCGGGCGCCCTGGCCGCCCCCACCGCCGAACTCGAGGACCGTGCGCCCGGCGAGCGATCCCGGTGGGCCGAGGACGTGCAGGTCGTCCTCCGACCAGCCCTCGGGGCCCCACACGAGATCGGCGTCGCCGAGGAAGTCGCCGTGCTCGGCGAGGTAGTCGTCCGCCTCGCGGTCCCACCAGGCGCGGTTGGCGTCGACGGTCTCGGACTGGGCGCTGTCGCGCCGGTGGACGGCGTCCGGCCCGGCCGGGTGGCCCTCTTCGATGCCCTCTTCCATGCCCTCATCCATGGCCGCGACGCTAGCCCACGGGCGCTTTTGCTCCCTTCGGCAGGGAGGCACTAGGATGAAGAAGCACTTTGTGTGCCCACCCGGGCGCCCCGGGTGCTCCCGCACCCGGTCCACACGAGATCAACTGTCCACAATCGGAGTTCCTACTACATGACTGCCAGCACGGTCGACACGACCGCCCCTCAGATCGCCGTCAACGACATCGGCTCTGAGGAAGATCTTCTCGCCGCGATCGACGCCACGATCAAGGACTTCAACGACGGCGACATCGTCGAGGGTCACATCGTCAAGGTGGACCGCGAGAGGTGCTCCTCGACATCGGCTACAAGACCGAGGGTGTCATCCCCTCGCGCGAGCTGAGCATCAAGCACGACGTCGACCCCTCGGAGATCGTCACCGTCGGTGACAGCGTCGAGGCCCTCGTCCTCCAGAAGGAGGACAAGGAAGGCCGACTCATCCTGTCCAAGAAGCGTGCGCAGTACGAGCGCGCCTGGGGCACCATCGAGAAGATCAAGGAGGAGGACGGCGTCGTCACCGGCACCGTCATCGAGGTCGTCAAGGGTGGCCTCATCCTCGACATCGGCCTGCGTGGCTTCCTCCCCGCCTCCCTCGTGGAGATGCGCCGCGTCCGCGACCTCCAGCCCTACGTGGGCAAGGAGATCGAGGCCAAGATCATCGAGCTCGACAAGAACCGCAACAACGTGGTCCTGTCGCGCCGTGCCTGGCTCGAGCAGACCCAGTCCGAGGTCCGCACGACCTTCCTCAAGGAGCTCCAGAAGGGGCAGGTCCGCTCCGGCGTCGTCTCCTCGATCGTCAACTTCGGTGCCTTCGTGGACCTGGGTGGCGTCGACGGTCTCGTCCACGTCTCCGAGCTGTCCTGGAAGCACATCGACCACCCGTCCGAGGTCGTCGAGGTCGGCGACGAGGTCACCGTCGAGGTCCTGGACGTCGACATGGACCGCGAGCGTGTCTCCCTGTCGCTCAAGGCGACGCAGGAGGACCCGTGGCAGCACTTCGCCCGGACCCACGCGATCGGTCAGGTCGTCCCGGGCAAGGTCACCAAGCTCGTTCCCTTCGGTGCCTTCGTGCGCGTCGAGGACGGCATCGAGGGTCTGGTCCACATCTCCGAGCTGGCCGAGCGCCACGTGGAGCTGCCGGAGCAGGTCGTCAACGTCGGCCAGGAGATCTTCGTCAAGGTCATCGACATCGACCTCGAGCGTCGTCGCATCTCCCTCAGCCTCAAGCAGGCCAACGAGGACGGTGCCAACCTCACCGAGTTCGACCCGACGCTCTACGGCATGGCCGCCGAGTACGACGAGCAGGGCAACTACAAGTACCCCGAGGGCTTCGACCCGGAGACCAACGAGTGGCTCGAGGGTTACGACACCCAGCGCGAGGCCTGGGAGAAGCAGTACGCCGAGGCCCACGCCCGCTGGGAGGCGCACCGCGCCCAGATCGAGAAGGCCGCGGCCGACGACGCCGCTGCCGCCGAGGGCGCTGGCGAGTCCGTCGCCACGTCCTACAGCTCGGACAGCACCCCCGCCCCCAGCGCCGGTACCTCGGCGCCGGCGACCGAGGGCACGCTGGCCTCCGACGAGGCCCTGGCCGCGCTCCGCGAGAAGCTCACGGGCAACTGACCCGAGGCTTCTCGAAGGGGGGGGCGTCGCACCATCGGTGCGGCGCCCCCCTTCGTCATGCGCCGACGCCTCAGTCCTCGGCGGGTGTCATCCGTAGGCGCGCGACGCGACGACCGTCGACCCCGATGACCTCGAGGTGGTGGCCGGCGACCTCGACGACGTCACCGACCCTGGCCACGCGGCCCAGTCGAGCCATGACCAGGCCACCGGCGGTGTCGACGTCCTCGCCGGAGAGGTCAGTCCCGAGGAGCTCGGACAGCTCCTCGACGTTGAGCGAACCGTCGACGACGACGGCCTCCCCGCGGTGGCGCGTGGCGTCCTCGGGGTCGGTGCCGGTGTCGTACTCGTCGTAGATCTCGCCGACCACCTCCTCGACGAGGTCCTCCATCGTCACCATGCCGGCGGTGCCGCCGTACTCGTCGACCACGAGGGCGAGGGACTGCTTGTCGCCGCGCAGCCTGGCCAGCGCAGGCAGGACGTCGAGGCTGTCGGGGAGCGCAAGGATCGGCCGGGCCAGATCGCTGACCTGCGTCGTCGCACGTGAGGCCGGGTCAGCGCGCATGAGGTCACGGATGTGGACGAAGCCCGTGACGTCGTCGACGTCGCGGCCCGTGACGGGGAAGCGGGAATGGGAGGAGTGCACCACCTGTGCGGTGGCCTCCTCGACGCTCAGGTCGCCGGCGAGAAACTCGATGTCGGTCCGGGGACGCAGGACCCGTGCCAAGGCCCGGTCACCCGCGCGGAAAACGTCGGTGAGGATCCGCCGGGGGTACGGGTGCAGCCCCTGGTGACCCTCGATGAGGTCACGGATCTCCTCGGGCGTCATCTCCTCCTCCTCGGCCGAGGTGGAACCGCCCACGAGGCGCATCACGGCGTTGGTCGAGACCGACAGCAGCCAGATCACCGGTCGCACGAGCATCGCGAAGACGCCGAGGGGAGGGCCGAGGACCCGGGTGAAGGCGAGGTTGCGCTGCATGGCCAGTCGTTTGGGGACCAGCTCACCCAGAACGAGTGAGAGATAGGCGATGAGCAGCGTCATGGCCACCAGCGCGACCGTCCCCGCGGCGCCCTCGGGGATGCCGATGGCGATCAGTCCCGGGACGAGATCGGGCGCGATGGTGGAGCCGCCGTAGGCCGAGGAGAAGAAGCCGGCGACCGTCACACCGATCTGCACGGCGGACAGGAACTGGTTGGGGTTGCGCACGAGATCGGCGAGCCGGCGCCCGCGCTCACCGCCCGCCTCAAGGGCGCGCACCTGCCCCTCGCGCAGGGTGACGATGGCCATCTCGGTCGCGGCGAAGACACCCCCGACGAGGACGAAGAGCAGGACGAGCAGGAGGTTGACCATGGTCTGTGAGTCCACGCACCGAGGCTAACGATGGAGGACGACGTGCGTGCCGGGCCCGGCCTAGAATCGGGCGCATGCTGCGCATCGGACTGACAGGCGGGATCGGGTCGGGGAAGTCGACGGTGTCGGCGAGGCTTGCCGAGCTCGGGGCCGTCGTCGTCGACGCCGACAAGATCGCGCGCGAGGTCGTCGAGCCGGGGGAGCCGGCACTCGAGCAGATCCGGGAGCGCTTCGGGGAGCAGGTCTTCGGGCCCGACGGGGCCCTGGACCGTCCCGCCCTCGGGCGGGTCGTCTTCGGTGACCCGGCGTCGCTCGCTGCGCTCGAGGACATCACCCATCCGGCGATCTGGCGGCGGACGGCCGAGTACTTCGCGCAGGCCGAGGAGGCCGGAACGCTCATCGGCGTCCACGACATGCCCCTGCTCGTCGAGAAGGCCATGGCGGGGGAGTACCACCTCGTCCTCGTCGTCGACGCCGACGAGGAGGTCCGGCTGCAGCGCCTCGTCGAGCTGCGGGGGATGCCGCCGGAGGAGGCCCGCTCGCGGATCGCCGCCCAGGCCACCGACGAGCAACGTCGCGCCGCCGCCGACGTGCTGCTGGACAACAACGGCACTCCCGAGGAGCTCGCGGCGCAGGTCGACCGGCTCTGGCAGGAGCGGGTGACTCCCTTCGCCGACAACCTCGCCGCCGGGCGTCGACGCGAGCGCGAGCCGGTCATCACCCTCTCCGATCCGGACCCGACGTGGCCGGAGCAGGCCGGGCGCCACCTGGCGAGGATCCGGCACGCGCTCGGGGAGCGGGCCGTGACGCTCGACCACATCGGCTCCACCGCGGTGCCCGGCTTCGTGGCCAAGGACGTCCTCGACCTGCAGGTAGGGGTCTCCTCGCTGGCCGATGCCGACGAGCCGGACTTCGTCGCGGCCCTCACGGCGGCGGGGTACCCGCGGGTCGCGGGCTACTTGGCGGACACGCCGCGCGTCGACGGACGGGAGCCGCAGGAGTGGCCCAAGCGGTTCCACGGCAACTGCGACCCGGGCGTCGCGGTGCACCTGCATGTGCGTGAGGTGGGCTCTCCGGGCTGGCGGTGGGCCCTGCTCTTCCGCGACTGGCTGCGCACCGAGCCGGCTGCGCGCGAGGAGTACGCCGCGGTCAAGCGGGGGGTCGAGGCGCGGCGGCTGTCGATGGAGGACTACGCCGAGGCCAAGGAGCCGTGGTTCGACGGGATCCACGAGCGGCTTGAGGTCTGGGCGCGCGAGACCGGGTGGACCCCGGAGGGGCGCTGATGCCCTCGTACCGGGTGGCGATCGACGTGCACGGCGTGGTGCCGGGTTACGCGCCGGAGGACCTGCTGCCGCGGGCGGAGGAGCTGCTCGCCGTGGGGCACCGGGTCGAGGACCGCTCCGTCGAGCTCGTGCGGGGCCAGCCGCAGATCCACCTGCGCTTCCTCGTGACCGGCAGCCACGACGCCCGGGAGGACGACGAGGCTGAGGACGCCGTGCGGGCGCTCGTCGCCGCGCTGGCGCCCGTGGCGCACCTCGGGACCTGGACCCTGCGCCGCGGTCCTGGCGGTCACTGGCGCACGATCCGCAGCGGTGACGCGCGTGATGACGTGGAGGAGCGCCCGGTCGACTTCTGACCGCTGTCGGGGGTGTGGCCTACCGTTGTCGTCATGCGCCCGGTGACCGATCTGCAACGCACGGTGGCTCCCTTCGAGGTCATCTCCGAGTACGAGCCTGCCGGCGACCAGCCGACGGCGATCGCCGAGCTCGCCCAGCGGGTGCGGGCGGGGGAGCAGGACATCGTGCTGCTTGGTGCGACGGGCACGGGCAAGTCGGCGACGACGGCCTGGCTCATCGAGGAGGTGCAGCGGCCGACCCTCGTCATGGCGCCCAACAAGACACTGGCCGCCCAGCTGGCCAACGAGTTCCGCGAGCTGCTGCCCAACAACGCCGTCGAGTACTTCGTCAGCTAC
Organism: Janibacter sp. CFPM2_SD2; assembly: GCF_057364645.1. Taxonomy (NCBI): domain Bacteria; kingdom Bacillati; phylum Actinomycetota; class Actinomycetes; order Micrococcales; family Intrasporangiaceae; genus Janibacter; species Janibacter sp. CFPM2_SD2. Next base: position 21,051 of record NZ_JBNFOF010000019.1, on the reverse strand, counting down.
TACGACTACTTCCAGCCCGAGGCCTACGTCCCGCAGACCGACACCTACATCGAGAAGGACAGCTCGATCAACGAGGAGGTCGAGCGGCTGCGGCACAGCGCGACCAACAGCCTGCTCACCCGGCGCGACGTGGTCGTCGTCGCCTCGGTCTCGTGCATCTACGGCCTGGGCACCCCGCAGGAGTACGTCGACCGGATGGTCAACCTGCGTGTCGGCGACGAGATCGACCGCGACGAGCTGCTGCGGCAGTTCGTCACCATGCAGTACACGCGCAACGACCTCGCCTTCACCCGTGGCACCTTCCGCGTGCGCGGCGACACGGTGGAGATCATCCCGGTCTACGAGGAGCTCGCCGTGCGGATCGAGTTCTTCGGCGACGAGATCGAGGCGATCCACACGCTGCACCCGCTGACCGGCGAGGTGGTGCGCGAGGAGCAGACCGTCCACGTCTTCCCCGCCACGCACTACGTCGCCGGGCCCGAGCGCATGGAGCGGGCGATCTCCGGCATCGAGCGCGAGCTCGAGGAGCAGCTGGCCACCCTCGAGCGCCAGGGCAAGATGCTCGAGGCGCAGCGCCTGCGCATGCGCACGACCTATGACATCGAGATGATGCGTCAGGTCGGCAGCTGCGCGGGGATCGAGAACTACTCGATGCACATCGACGGGCGCTCGCCCGGCTCGGCACCCAACTGCCTGCTCGACTACTTCCCCGAGGACTTCCTGCTCGTCATCGACGAGTCGCATCAGACGGTGCCCCAGATCGGCGCAATGTACGAGGGGGACGCCTCGCGCAAGCGCACCCTCGTCGAGCACGGCTTCCGGCTCCCCAGCGCGATGGACAACCGTCCGCTCACCTGGGAGGAGTTCCTCGAGCGCATCGGGCAGACGGTCTACCTCTCGGCGACGCCGGGTGACTACGAGATGGCCAAGTCCGACGGGCACGTCGAGCAGGTGATCCGCCCGACGGGTCTCGTCGACCCCGAGGTGGTCCTCAAGCCGACCAAGGGCCAGATCGACGACCTGCTCCACGAGATCCGCTCCCGTGCGGAGCGCGACGAGCGGGTCCTCGTGACGACCCTGACGAAGAAGATGGCGGAGGACCTCACCGACTACCTGCTCGACAAGGGCGTGCGGGTGCGCTACCTGCACTCCGACATCGACACCCTGCGGCGCGTCGAGCTGCTGCGCGAGCTGCGGCTCGGCGAGTTCGACGTCCTCGTCGGCATCAACCTCCTGCGCGAGGGCCTCGACCTGCCCGAGGTCTCGCTCGTGAGCATCCTCGACGCCGACAAGGAGGGCTTCCTGCGCAGCGCCCGGTCGCTCATCCAGACGATCGGTCGCGCGGCGCGCAATGTCTCCGGCCAGGTGCACATGTACGCCGACAAGATCACCCCGTCGATGCAGGAGGCGCTCGACGAGACCCAGCGTCGACGCGACAAGCAGATCGCCTACAACCGCGAGCACGGGGTCGACCCGCAGCCCCTGCGCAAGAAGATCGCCGACATCACCGACATGCTCCAGCGCGAGGACGCCGACACCGATGCGCTGCTCGGCTCGGGCCGCAGCCAGAGCCGGGGCAAGGGCGGCAAGCTCGCCGCGGCACCCGACGAGTCGACCGCCCGGCGTGATCGGGACCTCCCGGCGGGTGAGCTGGCCCGGCTCATCCAGGAGCTCACCGACCAGATGCACCAGGCGGCGACGGACCTGCACTTCGAGCTCGCGGCGCGCCTGCGCGACGAGATCGGGGACCTCAAGAAGGAGCTGCGGCAGATGACCGCCGCCACCCGCTGAGTGGGGACCCCGGGGCGGTCCGGTCGCCGACGCGTCCCCGCACCGGGGCGTGTGACGTGAGAGACTTCCAGAAGCCAGCGGAGGGGAGTATCCCCGAGCGGTGTCTCGTCAACACGGCCGGTCTCCGGCCCGGGGCACCGGCCCACCAGGGTGGGAGAGACCTCCGGACGACTGACCCCTGTCCGGAAGGTTCGCCTTGACCACCATCTCCACCCTCCAACCCGCGATCATGAGCGGCGGCACGATGGACGTGCCGACGTGGGCGTGGCTGCTCACGCTCGCCGTTGCCGCCGTCGTCCTCACCTTCGACGTCATCATGGTCGCCCGCCGGCCCCACGTGCCCTCCACCAAGGAGGTCTCGGTCGTCCTCGGGATCTACGTCGCGGCCGCGGTCCTCTTCGGCATCGCCCTGTGGGTCCTCGAGGGCGGTGACCGCGGGACGGAGTTCTTCGCCGGGTGGTTGACCGAGTACTCGCTCTCGATCGACAACCTCTTCATCTTCATCATCATCATGGCGAAGTTCGGAGTGCCGGGCCGCTTCCAGCAGACCGCGCTGCTGTGGGGCATCATCATCGCCATCGTGCTGCGGACGATCTTCATCTTCGTCGGCGCCGCGGCCATCAACCAGTTCGCCTGGGTCTTCTACATCTTCGGCCTCTTCCTCATCTACACCGCCTACAACTTGGCGACGGAGAGTCATGACGAGGAGGAGGACTGGGAGCCCAATGCGATCATCAAGTGGTTCCAGCGCACCGTGCCGAGCACGACCGAGTGGTCCTCGCGCCTCTTCACGAAGGAGAACGGCAAGCGCGTCGCCACCCCGATCTTCATCGTCGTCGTCGCCCTCGGCATGACCGACCTGCTCTTCGCGCTCGACTCCATCCCGGCGATCTACGGCCTGACCAAGGAGCCCTACATCGTCCTGACGGCCAACCTCTTCGCCCTCATGGGCCTGCGGCAGCTCTACTTCCTCATCGGTGGCCTGCTGAAGAAGCTGGTCTACATGAGCCTGGGCCTGTCGGTGCTGCTCGCCTTCATCGGCGTCAAGCTCATCCTGCACGCCCTCCACGAGAACAACCTGCCCTTCATCAACGGCGGTGAGCACGTCTCCGTCCCGGAGATCTCGACCGTCTTCTCCCTCGGCGCGATCGTCGTCATCCTCGGTGTCACGACCGTCGCCAGCCTCTGGAAGTCCAACAAGGACGCCAAGGAGGGCATCGACTCGGGTCACTGATCCGCAGGTGCGAAGGGGGGTGGTCACCGCACGGTGACCACCCCCCTTCGTCGTGTTGTCAGACCGGGATCTCGGGGGAGGGACCGGTGCGGCGCGCACCCAGCCCGAGGACGAGGACGCTCGCGAGAACGACGAGGGCCATCCCGCCGAGCTGGACGGGCGACAGGCGCTGGCCCAGGACGAGGAGCCCGGCGAGGGCGGCGACCGCCGGCTCGAGGCTGAGCAGGATGCCGAAGACCGCCGGTGCCAGGCGCCGCAGGGCGACGAGCTCGAGCGAGTAGGGCAGCACCGAGCTGAGCACGGCGATGCCCAGGCCCTTGAGCAGGACGGTGCCGTCCCAGGCCGAGGTGCCGTGGACGCTCACGTCCCAGATGCCGAAGGGCAGGACGACGGCGGTCGCCACGACCATGGCCAGGGCCAGTCCCTCCAGCTGGGGGAAGGCCGCGCCGGTGCGACCGGAGAAGACGATGTAGGCGGCCCAGCAGGCACCCGCAAGGAGCGCCAGCACGATGCCGGTGCGCTCGAGGTCGGCGAAGGGGAGGCTCAGGGCCTGCGAGATGAGAACGACCCCGACGCCCGCCGCGGCGACGGCAAGGAGGTCGCGGGGTCGACGGGAGAGCACGGCCGCGAGAGTCAGCGGTCCGATAAACTCGATGGTGACCGCGACGCCGATCGGCAGGTGCCCGAGTGAGGCGTAGAAGGCGAAGTTCATCAGGCCGAGCGCGAGCCCGAAGCAGCCGACGGTGGCCCAGTCCCGGGGGCGGTGACCGCGCCATCTCGGTCGGGCGAAGAGCAGGAGCAGCGCGGTCGCGATGAGCAGGCGCAGGACGACGGATCCGGCGGCGCCGATCTGCGGGACGAGGGTCGCGGCGAGGGCGCCACCGAACTGGACCGACACCACTCCGGCGAGCACGAGGAGCGGGGCTGGGACGGCATCGACACGACTCACGGCGTCACCCTAGTCTTCGCCCCATGGCGACCTATCTGTCCTTCCTCGCCCTGGTCCTGGTCATCACGATCGCCCCGGGTCCGGACACCGCACTCACCCTGCGTGCCGCGCTCGCGCGCGGGCGCGGGGCCGGGCTGCTGACCATGGCCGGAGTCAGCTGCGCAGGCGCCGTGCAGGGCCTGCTCGCAGCCGGCGGGCTGGGCGCGATCATCGTCGCCAGCGAGCCGCTCTTCCTCACGGTCAAGTGGGTGGGTGCGGCCTATTTGCTGTGGCTTGGGGGCCACGCGCTGTGGACGGCCTGGCGGGGTGACTTCTCGGCGGAGGCCGCCCGGGAGCCGGAGTCGCGCGGTCGGGGTCGGCTCTTCGCCCAGGGCTTCCTGTGCAACATCACCAACCCCAAGGTGCTGGCCTTCAACCTCGCGGTGCTGCCGCAGTTCGTCGGCGACGGCGCGGGTCTGCCCGTCCTTGCCCTCTACGCCCTGAGCCTCGTGGCCCTCGGGTCGCTCTACCTGTCGACGGTCGTGCTGCTCGCCGACCGGGCCCGGTCCTTCGTGTCCGCCCCGCGCGTGCGTCGACGGATCGAAGGGGGCATGGGCGCGGCGATGATCGGCTTCAGCGCCAAGGTCGCCACGACCCACTGACCGTCACCAGCCGCGCTCGCGCCACTCGTCGAGGTGCGGGCGCTCGGCGCCGAGGGTGGTGTCGGAGCCGTGGCCGGGGTAGACCCAGGTGTCGTCGTCGTAGACGTCGAAGACTCGCTGGGTGACGTCGGCGAAGAGCGCGTCGAAGCTCTGCCCCTCCATCTTGGTGTTGCCCACACCGCCGGGGAAGAGGCTGTCCCCGGTGAAGAGGTGCACGTGTCCCTGCGGGTCGTCGTAGGCCAGCGCCACCGAGCCCGGGGTGTGCCCGCGCAGGTGGACGACGTCGAGGGTGATCTCGCCGAAGCGCACGGTGTCGCCGTGCTGCAGTCGCACGTCGGGCGCGAGCGGCAGGGCGTCGGCGTCGTCCTCGCCCGCCTGGGTCGTGGGGGAGAAGGTCTGAGCGGTCTCCTCGAGGGCACGCACGTGGTCCCAGTGCTGGTGCGTCGTCACCAGCTGGGCGAGGCCCGACCCACCGGCGGCGACGAGCTCACGGATGCGCTCCCCTTCGTCCGCGGCGTCGACGAGCAGCTGCTCGCCGGTGGTGCGGCAGGTGAGGAGGTAGACGTTGTTGTGCATCTGCGAGACGGCCATCTTGCGGATCGTCAGGTGGGCCAGCTCGCGGGTCGACCACGGGCCGCCCGGCTGGACGTCCGGGTCGTAGGCGTCGGTGGGGGTGCTCATGCGGGGTCTCCTTCGTCGGGGGTGGGGGCCGCGGCGGCCTCGGCGTCGCGCAGCGCGTAGGCGGCGCCGATGAGGGTGAGGTGGCTGAAAGCCTGCGGGAAGTTGCCGGCTTGGCGGTCGCCCTCGACGTCGTACTCCTCGGCGACGAGGCCCACGTCGTTGAGCAGGCCGCACAGGCGCTGCATCAGCGCGTGGCCCTTGTCGAGCTGTCCGGTGAGGGCATAGGCGCTGACGAGCCACCACGAGCAGGCGAGGAAGGGGTGCTCGTCGCCGGCGAGCCCGTCGACACCGCTCTCCGTGCGGTAGCGCAGGAGGAACCCGTCACGCATGAGGTCGTGCTCGACCGCGGCGACGGTGCCGAGGACCCGCGGGTCGTCGGGCGGGAGGAAGCCCACCATGGGGATGAGCAGGAGCGAGGCGTCGACCTCGTCGGTGTCGTAGTGCTGGGTGAAGGTCTGCTTGGCGTCGTTCCAGCCGCGCTCGAGGACGTCGGCGCGAACCCGCTCACGCAGGTCGCGCCAGAGCTCGACCTCGCCCTCGTAGCCGTGGACCTCCACCGCCCGGATGGCGCGGTCGAGGGCGGCCCAGACCATGACCCGGGAGTGGGTGAAGTGGCGCAGCGGACCACGGATCTCCCACAGGCCGTTGTCGGCCTGGTCCCAGTGCTCGGCGAGGTTGTTGACGAGCGAGCGCTGCACGGCCCACGACTGCGGTGACTCCTGCAGCCCCTGGGCCCGGGCGTCCTCGAGGGCGATCATCACCTCGCCGAGGACGTCGGTCTGCTTCTGGTCGACGGCGCCGTTGCCGATGCGCACGGGGCGGCTGTCGGCGTAGCCGGGCAGGTGGTCGAGCTCGCGCTCGGGCAGCTCGCGGCCGCCGTCGACGGCGTACATGATCTGCATGTCCTCGGGGTCGCCGGCGATGGCGCGCACCAGCCAGTCGCGCCACAGCTTCGTCGTGCCGACGTAACCCGACTTGAGCAGTGCCTCGAGCGTGAGCGAGGCATCGCGCAGCCAGCAGTAGCGGTAGTCCCAGTTGCGCACCCCGCCGAAGTCCTCGGGCAGGGAGGTGGTCGCGCCGCGACGATGCCGCCACGTCGGGTGTCGGTCAGGAGGCGAAGGGTGAGCAGCGACCGGACGACCTCGGACCGGTAGGGGCCCTCGTAGGTGCACCGGGCGGCCCACTGCGAGGAGCGCTCGTGGGTGGCCTCGATGCGCGAGCTGATGTCGAGCGGCGGCGGGATCGCCTTGTAGGAGGCGAACCACGTCGTCGAGAAGTTGTAGTGCTCGCCGGCACGCACGGTCCAGCGGTCGCGGTGGTGGTCGCCGTCGGGCCGCGGCAGGCGGGAGCCGCGCAGCACGAGCATGTCGTTGCCGGCGATGGCCGTGATGACCTCGTCGTCGAGCTCGTGGCCGGGGGAGTGCGCGACCCAGGGGCGGATGCGGCCGTAGCCGAGGCGCACCACCCACTCGTGCTCCATCTCGACCTCGCCCTCGAGCCCCTCGACGACCCGCACGAGGTCGGCGCGACCGTCCCCGAGCGGCATGAGGTCGGTCACCTTGACCGCCCCCGTGGCGGTCCGGTGGATGGTCTCGAGGATGAAGGAGTCGCCGCGGTAGGCGCGGGTCGTCGTCGCCTCGGCGACCGGGCCGATGAGCCACCGGCCGTGCTCGGGGGTGCCGAGCAGCGCGGTGAAGCACGACGAGGAGTCGAAGCGCGGCAGGCAGAGCCAGTCGACGGAACCCCCCTTCGACACCAGGGCTGCGGTCTCGGTGTCACCGATGGCGGCGTAGTCCTCGATCGGGGTGCTCATCCCGACAGGCTAGTGGTCGGCGGCCCCACCACTCGGAGGCCTGACGGCGTTGTCGGTGGCGCCACTTAAGGTGGGGTGCGTGACTGTTGACAAGGCCGCCGGCTCCCGCCTGCACGACCGGATCGTCGTCCAGGGGGCCCGTGAGCACAACCTCAAGGACATCCACGTCGACATCCCCCGAGACTCGCTCGTGGTCTTCACCGGCCTGTCGGGCTCGGGCAAGTCGTCGCTGGCCTTCGACACGATCTTCGCCGAGGGGCAGCGCCGCTACGTCGAGTCGCTCTCGGCCTACGCGCGCCAGTTCCTCGGCCAGATGGACAAGCCGGACGTCGACTTCATCGAGGGCCTGTCGCCCGCGGTCTCGATCGACCAGAAGTCGACCAACCGCAACCCCCGCTCGACGGTCGGCACGATCACCGAGGTCCACGACTACCTGCGCCTGCTCTTCGCGCGCGTCGGGCGGCCGCACTGCCCGGTCTGCGGCGAGCCGATCACCCGGCAGAGCCCGCAGCAGATCGTCGACCGGCTCCTCGAGCTGCCCGAGCGCACCCGCTTCCAGGTCCTGGCGCCCGTCGTGCGCTCGCGCAAGGGTGAGTTCGTCGACCTCTTCGCCGAGCTGCGGACCAAGGGCTACAGCCGCGCCCGCGTCGACGGCGAGGTCATCTCGCTCGCCGAGCCGCCGACCCTCGAGAAGCAGGTCAAGCACACGATCGACGTCGTCGTCGACCGGCTCGTGGCGAAGGGGGAGGGAGACCGCGCGGCGAAGCAGCGGCTCACCGACTCGGTCGAGACGGCACTGGGTCTGGCCGGTGGTGTGCTCGTCGTCGAGTTCGTCGACCGCGACGAGGACGACCCGCAGCGCGAGCGTCGCTTCTCGGAGAACATGGCCTGCCCCAACGACCACGCGCTCAACATCGACGAGATCGAGCCGCGGTCCTTCTCCTTCAACTCGCCCTTCGGCGCCTGCCCGGCCTGCACCGGCCTGGGCACCGAGCTCGAGGTCGACCCCGAGCTCATCGTCCCCGACGAGGACCTGACGCTCGCCGAGGGGGCGATCGCCCCGTGGGCGCAGGGGACGCAGTCGGCGCAGTACTTCCAGCGGACGATGGCCGCGCTCGGCGACGACCTGGGCTTCGACATGGAGACCCCGTGGCGGGCGCTGCCGAGCCGGGCCCGCACGGCCCTGCTCGAGGGCAACAACCACAAGGTGCACGTGCGCTACCGCAACCGCTTCGGCCGCGAGCGCTCCTACAGCACGGGCTTCGAGGGGGTCATCCCCTTCATCAAGCGTCGGCACACGGAGACCGAGTCGGACTGGAGCCGGGAGAAGTACGAGGGCTACATGCGGGAGATCCCGTGCCCGACCTGCCGCGGCACCCGCCTCAAGCCCGAGTCCCTCGCCGTCCTCGTCGGCGGACGCAGCATCGCCGACGTCTCGGCCCTGTCGATCGGGGAGGCGGCCGGCTTCCTCGACACCGTCGACTTCACCGAGCGGGAGCGGGCGATCGCCGAGCAGGTGATCAAGGAGATCAACGCCCGACTGGGCTTCCTCCTCGACGTGGGGCTGGAGTACCTCTCGCTCTCGCGGGCGGCCGGGACCCTCTCCGGCGGTGAGGCCCAGCGCATCCGTCTCGCGACCCAGATCGGGTCCGGTCTCGTCGGCGTCCTCTACGTCCTCGACGAGCCGAGCATCGGGCTGCACCAGCGGGACAACCACCGCCTGATCGAGACGCTCACCCGCCTGCGCGACCTGGGCAACACCCTCATCGTCGTCGAGCACGACGAGGACACGATCGCCGCCTCCGACTGGGTCGTCGACATCGGCCCGGGCGCCGGTGAGCACGGCGGGCACGTCGTCCACTCGGGCCCGCTCGCCGAGCTGCTGACGAGCGAGCGATCGGTGACCGGGCGCTACCTGAGCGGAGAGCTCGAGATCCCGGTGCCGCAGGTGCGTCGCCCGCAGGAGCCGGGCCGCGAGGTGACCGTGCGCGGTGCCCGGGAGCACAACCTCTCGGGCGTCGACGTCACCTTCCCGCTCGGCAACTTCGTCGCCGTCACCGGGGTGTCCGGGTCCGGCAAGTCGACCCTCGTCAACGACATCCTCTACAACGTGCTGGCCAACAAGCTCAACGGCGCGCGTCGGGTCCCCGGCCGGCACAAGACGGTGACCGGTCTGGACAACCTCGACAAGGTCGTCCACGTCGACCAGAGCCCGATCGGGCGCACGCCGCGGTCCAACCCCGCGACCTACACGGGCGTCTTCGACCACATCCGCAAGCTCTTCGCCGCGACGAGCGAGGCGAAGGTCCGCGGCTACCAGCCCGGTCGCTTCTCCTTCAACGTCAAGGGCGGTCGCTGCGACGCCTGCTCCGGCGACGGCACCCTGAAGATCGAGATGAACTTCCTGCCGGACGTCTACGTCCCGTGCGAGGTCTGCCACGGCGCCCGCTACAACCGCGAGACCCTCGAGGTGCACTTCAAGGGCAAGAACATCGCCGAGGTGCTCGACATGCCGATCGAGGAGGCCGAGGACTTCTTCGCGGCGGTCCCGGCGATCGCCCGGCACATGAAGACGCTCAACGCCGTCGGCCTGGGCTACGTGCGGCTCGGCCAGCCGGCGACGACGCTCTCCGGCGGCGAGGCGCAGCGCGTCAAGCTCGCGGCCGAGCTGCAGAAGCGCTCGAACGGCCGCACGATCTACGTGCTCGACGAGCCGACGACGGGCCTGCACTTCGAGGACATCCGCAAGCTGCTCCTCGTCCTGCAGGGCCTGGTCGACAAGGGCAACACCGTCCTGGTCATCGAGCACAACCTCGACGTCATCAAGTGCGCCGACTGGCTCATCGACATGGGACCCGAAGGGGGGTCCGGCGGCGGCACCGTCGTCGCGACCGGCACCCCGGAGCAGGTGGCCGCCGTACCCGAGTCCTTCACCGGCCAGTTCCTCGCTCCGATCCTCGCCAAGAGCGCCACGCAGGCCGTGGTCGGCGAGCTCGTCCGCGAGGACGCGCCCGCCCCTGCGAAGAGGGCCACGGCCAAGAAGAAGAGCGCAGCGAAGAAGACCGCAGCGACCAAGAAGACGGCGTCGAAGAACGCCGCCACGAAGGCGACGGTCTCCAGCAAGGCGACCGCAGCCGCCCGCCGCGCGAAGAAGGCCGGCTGAGTCAGGCCCCCTCCCCGCGCCAGAACTCCGCAGGACCCCAGGGTCCTGCGGAGTTCTGACGCACCACGGCCCGCCGCGCCAGGAGGGCTGGCCGGCTGAGCAGGGAAGGCGAGGCCCGGGGCTGCTGAGCCAACGCGAGAAGGTGAGGAGGGGGTCGGCGCACATCAAGCCGAAGTCCGGGACGTCAACCCGCGGCCGTAGGGAAACGAAGGGACTTCGGCGGGCGCCGACCCCCTCCTCGCCGCCCTGACCACGGAGCGGCGAGAAAGGGGGTGGGACGAGTTAGTCCTCGCCGAGATACGCCTTGCGCACCTCGTCGGAGGTGAGCAGCTCCTGACCGCTGCCCTCGGTGACGATCTTGCCGACCTCGAGGACATAGCCCTTCGAGGCGAGCTTGAGCGCGGCACGGGCATTCTGCTCGACGAGCAGGATCGTCGTGCCCTGCGACTGCAGCGTCTTCACCGTGGCCATGATCCGCTTCATCATGATCGGCGACAGACCCATCGAGGGCTCGTCGAGCATGAGCAGCTTCGGCCGGGAGAGCATCGCCCGGCCCATGGCGAGCATCTGCTGCTCACCACCCGAGAAGGTGCCCGCCGGCTGCTTGCTGCGCTCCCCGAGGATCGGGAAGAGCTCGTAGGCCGCCTGCAGGTCCTTCGGGACCTCCTTGTCACGTCGCCCGAAGGCGCCGAGCAGCAGGTTCTCCTCGACGGTCATCCGCGGGAAGATCCGCCGACCCTCGGGGGAGTGGGCCAGGCCCATCCCGACGATCTGGTGTGCCGCGGTGCCGTCGATGCGCTCCCCGCGGAAGCGGATCTCACCACCACTGGGGCGCAGCAGGCCCGAGATGGTGCGCAGGGTGGTCGTCTTGCCGGCGCCGTTGGTGCCGATGAGCGTGACGACCTCACCCTCGTCGACACTGAAGGAGATGCCCTTGACGGCGATGATCTTGCCGTAGGAGACCTCCAGGTCCTTGACCTCGAGCATGGCGCTCATCGGTCCTCCTTCTCGTCCTCGGCCGCGCTGAAGGCCGTCTCGACCTCGAGCGGGGCGACCTCTTCGTCCTCGTCCTCCGCGCCACCGATGTAGGCCTCGATGACCCGCGGGTCGGACTGCACCTCACCGGGTGTGCCCTGGACGAGGACCTCGCCCCGCACGAGGCAGAGGACGCGGTCGCAGAGGTTGAAGATGAACCGCATGTCGTGCTCGATGACGACGACCGCGAGGCCGGAGTCGCGGATCTTGAAGATCAGCTCCATGGCCTGCTCGGTCTCGCGCGGGTTCATGCCGGCCGTCGGCTCGTCGAGCAGCAGCACCTTGGGGTCCGTCGCGAGGGCTCGCGCGATCTCCAGGCGTCGCTGGTCGCCGTAGGGCATGTTGCGCGCCAGCAGGTGCGCGCTCTGCCCCAGCCCGACGTACTTGAGCAGCTCGTGCGCCTTCTCGGTCGTCTCCTGCTCCTCACGGCGGAACTTCGGTCCCCGGATGATCGAGGTGAAGGCACCGGAGGAGGTGCGGCAGAAGCGGCCGACCATGACGTTCTCGAGCGCGGTCATGTTGCCGAAGAGCCGGATGTTCTGGAAGGTGCGGGCCATGCCGGCCCGCACCACCGCCCGGGGCTTCGGCGGGATCTCGGTGTCGAAGAGCGAGACCCGGCCCTCGGTGGGCTTGTACATGCCGGTGAGGCAGTTGAAGAAGGTCGTCTTGCCGGCGCCGTTGGGGCCGATGAGGCCGACGATCTCGCCCTCACGCACCTCCATCGACACGTCGTTGACGGCCACGAGACCACCGAAGCGCATGGTGACGTTGCGGGCGTCGAGGATGGTGGTCGGCGCCCCCTTCGACCCCGGGGTGCTGGGGGTGACGGTCGCGGTGCTCACTTTGCTGCCTCCAGCTCGTCGATGGCCACTGTCTCGGCCAGGTCCTCGTCGTCGTCGTGGAATTCCAGCTGACGACGCTTGCTCGCGACCAGACCCTCGGGACGCACGCGCATCATGACGACGAGCACGAGGCCGAACATCAGCAGGCGGTAGTCGTCGAGGAAGCGCAGCTTCTCCGGCAGGAACTTCAGCAGTGCCGCACCGATGAGGACGCCGCCGACCGTGCCCATGCCGCCGAGCACGACCGCCGCGAGGAGGAAGGCCGACTCGAGGAAGATGTAGCTGTCGGGGGAGACGGCCTGGTCCATGTGTGCCTTGACCGTGCCGGCCATGCCGGCCAGCGAGGCGCCGCCGGCGAAGGCGAGCAGCTTGAGGCCGAAGACGTTGACACCCATGGCCTCGGCAGCCCGCTCGTCCTCGCGGATGGCGACCCAGCCGCGACCGATGCGCGAGTTGTTGAGGTGGGTGAAGACCACGATGACGAAGACGATGAGCGCGATGAGAACGAAGTAGTAGTTGCCCGCTCGCGGGATCTCGATGCCCAGGAGGGTGTGCGTCTCCCCGAAGTTGAACCCGAAGAGGTTCAGGTCCGGGATGGCGTTGATGCCGTTGGACCCCCGCGTGATGTTGGGGCCGGACGTGCCGTCGAGGTTGAACATCGCCAGTCGGAAGATCTCGCCGAAGGCGAGCGTCACGATGGCCAGGTAGTCACCGGAGACGCGCAGCGTCGGCGAGCCGATGATCAGGCCGAGGATGCTCGAGACGACCCCACCGATGACCATGACGACGAGGAAGGGGGGCTTCCAGCCGATCGTGGCGAAGGCCGACATGGACATCGAGGCACCGACGTACGCGCCGGCTCCGAGGAAGGCGATGTAGCCGAGGTCGAGGAGACCGGCGAGACCGACGACGATGTTGAGGCCGAGGGCGGTCGCCGCGAAGATCAGCACGTTGCCGGCGATCGTCAGGTTGGCCTCCGAGCCGCCCTGCGTGAAGGGGAAGGCCAGCGCCACGACGAAGGTCGCCAGGGTGAAGACCCGACGGTGGCGCGTCGTCACCCCGCCGAGCCAGGCGGCCAGGTTGGATCGCGTGATCGTCAGCGTGACGCCGATGAGCATGCCGACGAGCAGCACGAGGACCCAGGGCTCCTCCTGCTTGAGCGCGTACTGCGCGGTGAAGAGCGCCGCCCCGAGCAGGAGCGCGATCGTGATGATCTCGATCCATGCCGGCAGGGCGACGGTGCTCGGGTCGAGCACCTTGGTCTCCGGGCGCAGGTAACCGCCGACCGTGACGAGCACGGCCCCGACGAGGGCGATCCAGACACCTTCGTTGGCGTTGATCAGGCCGCCGGCCTCGAGTGTCACCGCGATGAGCGAGGCGAGCGCGAAGAGCACGCCCGTCACGCCGATGGTGCGCAGCCCGCGGGCCGGGTCGATGTGCTCGGCCCAGCGGCCGAGCGGTCCGCTGGCGACCAGCGCCAGGAGGAGCGCGACGGCACCGATGACCATCGCGTAGACCTGCAGCGTGACCGGCCAGAAGCGGACCGAGATGTCGCCGAGGATGGGCTCGTAGCTCCACGACAGCAGGCCGGAGAGCAGGAGCAGGACGGAGCCGACGACGGCGAGGATGCCGCCGAGACGGGGATTGCGGGACAGCGTGGTCATGCGCGGTCCACCACCTTTGCGCCCATGATGCCCTGCGGTCGGAAGACGAGGACGAGGATGAGGATGGAGAAGGCCCAGATGTCCTTCCACGGCGAGCCGCCGGGGAGGTACTGGATGGCGATGGCTTCGAGGACACCGAGGACGAGGCCACCGACGACCGCGCCCTGGATGTTGCCGATGCCGCCGAGGACGGCGGCGGTGAAGGCCTTGAGTCCGTAGATGAAGCCCATCTTGAAGTTGATGTTCGTCGTCTGCAGGCCGTAGGCGACACCGGCGATGGCGGCGAGCGCGGCACCGACGGCGAAGGCCGTGACGATCATCCGGTCGACGTTGATGCCCATGAGCCGGGCGGTGTCGGGGTCCTGCGAGACGGCCTGCATCGCGCGCCCGGTGCGGGTGCGGTTGATGTAGAACCACAGGCCGACGGCGCAGATCGCCAGGCAGGCGATCGTGAAGAGCGCCGGGCGCTGCAGCGTCACGCCGCCGAGATCGAAGGCCTCACCCGAGATGCCGTCCACCTGCGGGAAGACGACCTTCTGCTTCGCCGAGGGGAAGCCGAAGGGGTTGACGTCGGAGACGAAGAGCGTCGGGTCGTTGTAGCCGACGCGCACGAGCTCCTGCAGGAAGACCGAGATGCCGATGGCCGTGATGAGCGGGGCCAGGCGCGGGGCACTGCGCAGGGGGCGGTAGGCGACCCGCTCCATGACGACGGCGACAATGACCGACGCCGCGATGGCGCCGGCCAGGATGAGGGGGAGCGTCCACAGTGCCGTCTGACCCGGGAAGAGGATCAGGGACGTGGACAGCGCACCGAAGGCGCCGATCATGAAGATCTCGCCGTGCGCGAAGTTGATGAGCTGGATGATGCCGTAGACGACGGTGTACCCGACGGCGATCAGGGCATACAGGGACCCGATGGTCAGACCGTTGACGATCTGCTGGGCGACTTGTTCCACGTGTCCTCCTGGGCGTGACCACAGGTCGTGCGGCCACCACGTGTGTCGAGGGGGTGGTCGACAGATGACGAAGGGGAGCTGGGCAGGGGTGAGGCGGGGTGCGCGCGGCACCCCGCCCCTCCCGTGGTCAGACCGAGAAGGTCATGACCGGGTCGATCACTTGAACTCCTCGGTGTTGACGTCGGTCCACTTGCCACCCTTGACCTCGTAGGCGGTGAGGACGCGCGTCGTGTTGTCGCCGTACTCGTCGAAGGCCACCTTGCCGGTCACGCCGTCGAAGGAGACGTCCTTCATCGCGTCGATGGTCGCCTGGCGGGCGTCCTCGACGGTGTCGGCGTCCTTGAGCGAGACCTTGAGCGCCTCGATGATCGACTGGCCGGCGTCGTAGGCGTAGGCGCCGTAGGCCTCGGCGGGGTCGGAGTACCCGGCCTTGTCGTAGTCGTCGAGGAACTTCTTGCCGGCGTCGAGGCTCTCGGTCGGCGCACCCACGGAGGTGGCGAGGTCGCCGTCGGAGCCCTTGCCCGCGAGCTTGATGAACTCCGGGGAGAAGATGCCGTCACCACCCATGAGCGGCACCTTGAGGCCACCGGCCTTGAGCTGCTGGCTCAGCGGGGCGGCCTGGGGGTACTCGCCGCCGTAGTAGACCGCCTTCGGGTTCTTGGCCTTGAGCGAGGAGACGACGGCGTCGTACTTGTCCTCGTCGGGGTTGATCGTCTCGGCGGCGACGATCTTGCCGCCGAGCTTCTTGTACTCCTCGCTGAAGGCGTCGACGAGACCCTGACCGTAGGTCTTCTTGTCGTGGACCGTCGCGAGCTCCTTGATGCCGGCCTTCTCGTAGAGGTAGCGCGCGGCGAAGGGGCCCTGGACGGTGTCGGTGGTGCAGACACGGAAGTAGCTCGCGTAGACGCGCTCGGGGGAGTCGTCCGGCTTCGCGCCGCGGGTGAGCGTCGGGTTGGTGTTGGCCGGCGAGACCATCGTGATCTTCGCCTTGTCGAGGATCGGCTGGACCGGGCCGGCCACCGAGGAGTTCAGGGTGCCGACGACACCGACGACCTCCGGGTCGGAGGCGAGCTTGGAGGCGGCGTTCTTGCCGACCTCGGGCTTGCCCTCGTCGTCCTCCGGGACGACCTCGATCTCCCAGTCGCCGAGATCGCCGGACTCGTTGGCCTGCTCGGCCGCGAGCTCGACCGAGTGCTGGATGCCGAGGCCGAGAGCGGACAGGTCGCCCGAGAGCGGCGAGATGACGCCGATCTTCACGACCTTCTTGTCGCCCCCGCCGTCGCCGTCTCCGGAGCCGCCGCTGTCACCGCCGCGGGTTCCGCATGCGGACAGGGCCATGGTGGCGACGAGCATGGTCGCCCCCGTTGAGATGACGGAACGCCTGATCACGTGTCCTCCTGGTGAAGAAGTCTGGCCCTGGGGCCGCGGCCGGCGACCTGGGTGTCGCGGGCTGTGGAGGGACAGTAGTCCGGTCTGACTGTGTTCTGACCCACATTGGGAGAGCCGTGTCCTGCTCGTTACCAAGTGGTCGGCGAGGAGGGTTACCGGCGCGTCATGCATGCCGCACGCAGGCATCGCGCCGGGCGGTGACGTGCGAGCATGATGGGACCTTCGACCCCCTTCGACGGAAGGCCTCCGATGACGACCCGACGCACCGCCCTGTCCATCGCCGCGGTCGGCGGGTCCGCCGCCGTCGTCGCTGCCTGCGGTGACGACTCCACACCCTCGAGCGGGGGCGAAGGGGGGAGCGCCGCCGGCACGAGCTTCCCCGTCGCCGACGTGCCGGAGGGCGGTGGCCTCGCCCGCGACCGCGTCGTCGTGACCCAGCCGAGTGAGGGGGAGTTCAAGGCCTTCGACGGCACCTGCCCGCACCAGGGCTGTGCCGTCTCGAAGGTGACGACCGAGGCGATCATCTGCCCGTGCCACGGCAGTCAGTTCGACATCACCGACGGTTCGGTGCTGCAGGGGCCGGCCACGGAGGGTCTCACCGAGATGAAGGCGACCGTCGACGGCGACGAGGTCACCGTCTCGTAGGGTCGAGGGGTGGCAGACCCGTCGACCTACCGTCCCGCACCGGGGTCGATCCCGACCGACCCGGGCGTCTACCGATTCCGGGACGAGCACGGCCGGGTCATCTACGTCGGCAAGGCGAAGTCGCTGCGCTCGCGGCTGTCCTCCTACTTCCAGGACATCTCGGCGCTGCACCCACGCACCTCGCGGATGGTGCGCACCGGTGCGAGTGTCGAGTGGACCGTCGTGTCCACCGAGGTCGAGGCCCTGCAGCTCGAGTACGCGTGGATCAAGGAGTTCGACCCGCGCTTCAACGTCAAGTACCGCGACGACAAGTCCTACCCCTACCTCGCGGTGACGATGGGCGAGGACTACCCCCGCGCGCAGGTCCTGCGCGGCGCCAAGCGCCGGGGTACGCGCTACTTCGGCCCCTACACGCATGCGTGGGCGATCCGCGAGACCCTCGACCTGCTGCTGCGCGTCTTCCCCGTGCGCACGTGCAGCAAGGGCGTCTTCAAGCGGGCCGAGCAGTCCGGTCGGCCCTGCCTGCTCGGCTACATCGACAAGTGCTCCGCCCCCTGTGTCGGCCGGGTGAGCGCCGACGAGCACCGGGCCCTGGCCCAGGAGCTGTGCGACTTCCTCGCCGGTGACACCGCCCGCTTCGTGCGCCGCCTCGAGCGGCAGATGAAGGCCGCGGACCGCGGACCTCGACTTCGAGCAGGCGGCCCGCCTGCGCGACGACGTCGCGGCCCTGACCAAGGCCCTCGAGAAGTCCGCCGTCGTCCTGCCCGACGGCACCGACGCGGACGTCTTCGCGCTCGCCGACGACGAGCTCGAGGTCGCGATCCAGGTCTTCCACGTGCGCGGCGGCCGCATCCGCGGCCAGAGGGGCTGGGTGGCGGAGAAGGACGCGGAGGACCTGCCCGAGCTCGTCGAGCACCTGCTCCAGCAGGTCTACGGCGGCGAAGGGGGCGAAGGCGTGCCTCGCGAGGTCCTCGTCCCGGTGCTCCCGCCGGATGCCGACGGCGTCTCGGCGTGGCTCGGCGAGCGACGCGGCAGCGCGGTGAGCCTGCGGGTGCCGCAGCGCGGCGACAAGCGGGCCCTCATGGAGACCGTGGCCCGCAATGCCGAGCAGTCCCTCGCCCGGCACAAGGTGGCCAGGGCCGGCGACCTCACCGCCCGCAGCCAGGCCCTGCAGGAGCTCCAGGAGGCCCTCGGTCTGGACGACGCCCCCCTTCGCATCGAGGGCTACGACATCAGCCACGTGCAGGGCAGCGACGTCGTCGGCTCGATGGTCGTCTTCGAGGACGGACTCGTGCGCAAGCCGGAGTACCGGCGCTTCATCGTCCGCGGTGACGTCGACGGACGCACCGACGACACCGCCGCGATGCACGAGGTCCTCACGCGGCGCTTCCAGCGCCACCTCAAGGACCGCGAGCGCGACGCCACCGACCCGGAGACGGGCGAGGCGCGGCGCTTCGCCTACCCGCCCAACCTCGTCGTCGTCGACGGCGGCGCGCCCCAGGTGGCCGCCGCCCAGCAGGTGCTCGACGAGCTCGGCGTCGACGACGTCGCGATCGTCGGCCTCGCCAAGCGCCTCGAGGAGGTGTGGGTGCCCGGTGACGACCACCCGGTGATCCTCGCCCGCAACAGCGAGGCGCTCTACCTGCTCCAGCGGCTGCGCGACGAGTCGCACCGCTTCGCCAACACCTTCCACCGCGAGCGCGCAGCAAGTCGATGACCCGCAGCGCGCTCGACGGGATCCCGGGGCTGGGGGAGGCGCGGCGCAAGGCGCTGCTCGCCCGCTTCGGGTCGGTGAAGAGGGTGCGGGCCGCGAGCATCGAGGAGCTGACCGAGGTGCCGGGGATCGGACCTTCGCTCGCCGAGCGAATTGCGGCAGAGTTGGCCGAGAGGACGACCGCACCCGCCGTGAACCTCACCACTGGTGAGGTCCTCGACGAAGGAGAGCTGACGTGATGGATGCACAGGACCACCTGCCCGCCCCCGCGGGTGAGGGAGGCGTGCCCGAGGTCGTCGTCGTCACGGGCATGAGCGGCGCCGGCCGCTCGACCGTCGGCAACGTCATGGAGGACCACGGCTGGTACGTCATCGACAACCTGCCGGTGACGCTCCTGCCCGACCTGCTCCGGCTGTCCGCGGAGCCGGCCCAGGACCTCGCCACCCACGGCAGCCCGGTGCGCGTCGGCATCGTCCTCGACGTGCGGGCCCAGGGCTTCGACACGCTGACGGCGTCTCTCGAGACCCTTGCCGAGCGCGGGTGGCGCACGCACCTCGTCTTCCTCGAGGCGACCAACGAGTCGCTCGTGCGGCGCTTCGAGAGCGTGCGCCGGCCCCACCCCCTGCAGGGACAGGGCCGGATGCTCGACGCCATCGTCCGCGAGCGCGAGGTGCTCGCCGGCGTGCGGGCCAGCGCCGAGACGGTCATCGACACCTCGGGCCTCAACGTCCACCAGCTCAGCCGCAAGATCAGCCCGCTCTTCCAGGGGGAGACCTCCCAGCGGCTGCGGCTGGCCGTGCTGTCCTTCGGCTTCAAGTACGGCGTGCCGCTCGACGCCGACTTCGTCTTCGACATGCGCTTCCTGCCCAACCCCTACTGGGTGCCGGAGCTGCGCTCGCACACCGGCCGGGAGACCCAGGTCTCCGAGTACGTCCTGTCGCAGCCGGGCGCGGCCGAGTTCCTCGACGGCGTCGACACGCTCCTCGAGCCGGTCATCGCCGGCTACCTGCGCGAGAACCGACGCTACGTCACCCTCGCCGTCGGCTGCACGGGCGGCAAGCACCGCTCCGTGGCCGTCGCCGAGGCGCTCGCGACCCGGCTCTCCAGCCCAGACGTGGCGACCTTCGTCGTCCACCGCGACCTCGGGCAGGAGTGAGGCGTGGTCGACTCCCTTCGTCATGCCCGGGTCGTCGCGCTCGGCGGCGGCCACGGTCTCGCCGCCAGCCTCTCCGCCCTGCGTCTCGTCTGCGAGCAGGTGACCGCCATCGTCACCGTCGCCGACAACGGCGGCTCCTCGGGGCGGTTGCGGGGCGACTACGACGTCCTGCCGCCCGGTGACCTGCGGATGGCGCTCACCGCACTGTGCGACGACAGCGAGTGGGGCCAGACGTGGAGCGACGTGCTCCAGCACCGCTTCACCGGGGAGGGAGACCTCTCGGGGCACGCGCTGGGCAACCTGCTCATCGTCGCCCTCTGGCAGCTGCACGACGACCCGGTCACCGGACTCGACCTCGTCGGCCGGCTGCTGAGCGCACGCGGTCGGGTGCTGCCGATGGCGGCCGTGCCGCTCGAGCTCGTCGCCGAGGTCAGCGGGCTCGACCCGCACGACCCCGCGCACATCGAGACCGTCCGCGGTCAGGTGGCGGTCGCCCGGACCACCGGGCTCGTCGAGTCCATCGCGCTCGTGCCCGACAACCCACCGGCGCGACCGGAGTCGGTCGCCGCGGTCGACGCGGCCGACCACATCATCCTCGGGCCGGGCTCTTGGTACACCTCGGTGCTCACCCACCTGCTCGTCCCCGAGCTGCGCGAGGCCCTCGTCCACGCGCGGGCGCGCAAGGTGCTCACCCTCAACCTCGAGATGAACACGGCCGAGACCCGAGGATTCTCGGCGACGCGACACATCGAGACCCTCCACGACACGGCTCCCGACCTCACGGTCGACACCGTGCTCGCCGACCCCCAGACGATCGACGACCGTGACCGGCTCACCCGAGCCTGCGCGAGCCTGGGCGCCGAGCTCGTCGTCGCCCCGCTGGCCCGCCTCGAGCACCCGGGGCAGCACGATGCGCTGCGTCTTGCGGCGGCCTATCGTGACATCCTCTCGTGACCGCGCACCCGTGATCACGAGCGAGCAACCGAGAGGAACCCACCGATGGCGATGACCGACAAGGTCAAGGACGAGCTGAGCAGGTTCGAGGTGACCAAGACCTGCTGCCGCAAGGCCGAGGTCGCCAGCCTGCTGCGCTTCGCGGGCGGTCTGCACATCGTCAGCCGCAAGATCGTCGTCGAGGCCGAGCTCGACACCGCCAACGCCGCCCGGCGCCTGCGCAAGGACATCGCCGAGCTCTACGGCTACCCCTCAGAGCTGATGGTCCTGGCCGCCGGCGGCCTGCGCAAGGGCAGCCGCTACGTCGTGACGATCGCCGAGCACGGCCCCGCGCTGGCCCGCCAGACCGGTCTCGTCGACGCCGAGGGACGCCCCCGTGCGCGGTCTGCCGCCGCGCGTCGTCGGTGGGGTCCGTCTGCGACGC